>JANMGF010000302.1:0-4041 GCA_031374535.1 Polyangium sp. (in: bacteria) | reverse complement strand
GAGCCGGAGGCCGCCAAAGGGCCGCCGGTGTTTCGCGCCTCCGCCATTCTCCGGCCGAGCAAGACGACCATCGTCAAGCTGATGGGCGGGAACGCATTCCGCGCGCCGAGCGTGTACGAGCAATACTACAATGATGGTGGTTACGCCGCGTACGTGGCCACGGTCCCTGGGAAATTCTCGCTGAAGCCCGAGGAGATCGTCACCGGCGAGGCCGAGATCACGCAGCGCTTTCTGGGGAGCTTCTCCGTCCTCGGCTCGGGCTGGGTCAGCCAGGTCCGGAACATCATCAACACCATCACCGTGGATGGCCGATACGGCGGGAACACCGGCGAGCCGGATCCCGACGAGGACACCCAGCGATACGTCAACCGAACCGAGCCCGCGCTCCTGTCCGGCATTGACTTCGAGGTTCGGCGCGAATGGCGCCAGGGGTGGATGCTCTCGGCTTATTACGGCCACCAGCGGGCGCGGTACCTCACGGACGATCCGGCGCTCGCGGCCCATCCGCGGCTCATCAATGCGCCCGAGCACCTGGCGTCGTTCCGCGGTGTCGTGCCCATCGTCCCGGAGCTCGTATCCCTCGGCGTGCGCGTCGTGCTGGAGGCGCCGCGGCGAATCGATCTCGATAACGACGCGACCACACGCACGGCCCTCGTCGCGGACGCCACCCTGTCGGGCAACCTGCGGCGGTTCGGCCTGGGGTACGTGCTCGGCGTCTACAATGTCGGCGACCAGCGCTACGATTATCTCACGCGGCCCTCGTATGTCGGCAAGCTCAGCCGACAGAACGGCCGCACCGTCCTCCTCCATCTCACGGTCCAGGTCCCCTGACGAATACAAACATCAGCGATTGAGCCTGATATCGACCGTGCCGGTGGGCCGAGGCGGCTCCGGGGTGGTGGGGGCGCTGGTCTTGGCGGCCTGTGTGCGGGGCGGGGGCGAGCCCGAGACACGTTTTCCGGTGGCCGTCGCGGGCTCGCTCGTCGCCGTCGCGCTGACCGTGGGCGCGGGTTCGGCCTTCGCCAGCAGGGCGACGAACCGGACATCCTCGGTCGCGGGCTCTTGCCGGAACGTGTAATCGGCGTACCCCTCCAGCGAAAGCGTGAAGACCCGGGTCTCCGTCGTCTGGCGATCCAGGGTGATCGCCATCGGCGTCTTGCCAAGCTGTTTGTCGCCCTCCTTCACCGCCGCGCCGACCGGAGTCGATTCGAGCTCGAGGGTATATCTGTTTCTCACGGGCCGGGCCGCCACGATGGCCGACGTGGCGGCATGGCGCAGCTTTTCGTCTTTTCGATCGAGCGCGAAGTAACTGACCGAAGCGGCCGCCACGAGGCCCATGGCGAGAAAGGGCACGACGCGATGGGGGTTCGCCTCGGGAGCCTTCGGCGTGGACGCGTTGATGGGCGTTTGCGGACCGGGCTCGGCCTGTCCCGGGCGTGGCACGGGAACGATGACGAGGGGCGCCTGGGTTCGAGCACGGAGCACCCGCTCGAGATCCTCGAGCACGTGCGCGGCGCTCGGCTGGCGGGACGAGGGCTCGATCGCCATACACGCCCGCACGATGGCCTCGACCTCGGGGTCGAATGCCTGACCGTCCGGGAAAAAGTCGCCCTGGAGGAGCGCGTTCATCGTCGCGCCGATGTTCGCGCGCATGAACGGGTGCCGGCCCGTGACGAGCTCGTGCAGCAAGATGCCGAATGCGAAGATGTCCGCGCGAAAATCGAGCGGATCGCCGAGGAGCTGCTCGGGCGCCATGTAGGCGATGGTCCCGACGATCTCGGCCTGCTCGTGCGCGCCGGTGCGCTTGTGCCGCGCAATGCCGAAATCAATCAGCTTCAGGGATCCGTCCTTCGTGAGAAATACGTTCTCGGGCTTGACGTCCAGATGCACGATCGACGCGTTGTGCGCGGCCGAAAGACCCCGCAGCACGTCGCAGGCAAAGGAGAGCGCTCCCACGAGCGAGGGCAACGCACGGTCCATACGCGCCCGGAGCGTCTCGCCCCGCAGGAGCTCCATCACGATGTAGGCCGAGCCTTCATGAAGGCCGACCTCGTGGACCGTGACCACGTTCGGGTGGTTCAGCGCGGCCAGCGCGCGCGCCTCGCGCAGCATGGCCTCGTGGTCCTGGGCCACGGACTCGAGCGCGACCTTGAGCGCCACCTCGCGCTCCAATCGAAGATCGAGCGCTCGATGAATGTACCCCATGCCGCCGCTGCCGAGGCGCCCGAGAATACGATAGTGCCCGAGGACATCCCCCGGCGCGAGCGGCCCGAGCGTCGCGCCTGCGGGAGTCGCGTCCTCCGGCGCGACCGGCTCGAAGTTCTGGAGGCGCTCGGAAAGGCTCTCCCCCCTGGGCGCCGCGGCTACGTGCAGCGTCGCAGAATCGCCAGGCAACCGAGCGCCATCTTCCCCAGACATGCAGCGAGCAGGATAACAGAATGACGGCGAGAGTGAACCAGATTTGCGCCCTCCCTCCTGGACGGACGAACGCTGGCGCCGACAAAGAGCTGGTGCTCGATTTCGTCGTAGGCGACGTGGTGATGGTCGAGGCGGGGGCGTCGCTGGGGCATGAAGATGGGTGTATCCTATTTTCTTCGAAGGCTTCCTGGAGGCGTTGGGTTCCGGTACTGTCGGCCCGACGGAGGTGCTCCCGAGAACCATGCAGCGGACGACCGACTCGAATCCAGGACGCAGAACGACGACCCACCCGATCCCCCGGATGCCGCTCGTCGTGGGAGCCTCCGCGTTCGCTCTCCTGGCCGTCGGGATCGTCGCCGCGATCCACGGGGCCTTCGCGTTCGCTGGTTTCCTCGTCGCGACGGCGATGGTCCCCGGGTCGCGTGGTCCGCGCGCGCGTGGACTTCACCTCGTCCTGGCCCTCGGCGGGCTTGTCTGGTGCGTGGTCGGGATCGCGACGGCGTCGTCTCCCCCCTTCGTCGCCGCCCTCGGCGCGCTCGTCCTCCGGCTCTGGGCCCTTCGAACCGAAGCCGCCTTTCGATGGACCGATGCCCGGTGGTTCGCCGGCACGAGCGCCGCCGTGATCGACACGCAGAAAGCCCTCGTCGCCGCGCTCCAGGCGCCGCCCGGCGACCAGGAAGCCGTGGATCGCGCCGTCGTCGCCCTTGCCTTGACCTCGGCCGACGTCGTCCCGGCCGACGAAACGGCCCGGCGCGCGTTCTGGCTCAACGTTTACAATGTCCTCGCCATCCATGCCGGACGCGGGCGACGCTCGAAATGGATCTTCAACGTGCTCGAGGTGTTCCGCACCCAATACGAGATCGCCGGCATACGCCTGAGCCCGGACGATATCGAGCACGGGCTCCTCCGCGACGGCGCGCGGCCCCCCACCGGCTGGGGGAAAATGCGCCCCGGGGATCCACGCCGCCGCTGGTCCGTGCCGCTCGATCCCCGGATTCATTTTGCCCTCCACTGCGGCGCCGTATCGTGCCCTCCCCTTCGCGTGTACGACGGGGCTCGGCTCGAGCAGCAGCTCGAGCTTGCCATGGAGAGCTTCGTCGCCGGGGAGAGCTCCGTGGACCCGGACTCCGGCGAGGTATGGACGAGCCGGCTTTTCGACTGGTACGCCGCGGACTTCGGCGGTGAGGCCGGCGTCCGCCGCGTCCTCGGGCGCGTCCTCGGCATCGACGAGGCCCACCTTTCGCGGCTACGGATCCGCTTCTGCCGCTACGATTGGAGGAACCCTTCTTGACGCGCCGGGCGGGCTCAGTTCTACACGACCCCGACGACCGGGCGGGGAGCTGAAAAGCAGGTCGTCCCCACTTTGTTGGCCCGCGTCACCGAGCACACTAGCATGCGCCTCAGGGCGCGATATGGAAAACCAGACAGCACAGAACCACGTCGCGGCGGGTGAGATCCTCGCTGGCAAGTATCGCGTCGAGCGTCCCCTCGGCATGGGGGGGATGGGCGTCGTGTTGGCGGCCACACACCTCGACCTGCGGGAGGAGCGGGCCATCAAGCTGATGCGGGCCGACCTCAACCACCCGCAGATCGTCGAGCGTTTCCTGCGCGAGGCGCGCGCGG
>JANMGF010000189.1:0-3750 GCA_031374535.1 Polyangium sp. (in: bacteria) | reverse complement strand
CAAGGACAAGAACGAGCGCATCGCGTTCGTGATCCCCGCCGCGGACGCCGAACGTGCCGTGTCGACCACGCTCGCCGAATGGGACGAGCGGGCGTTCGCCGACGCGATCTCGTCCGTTTACGGCATGGTCCGGACCTACCTCGCCGACCCCAAAAACTCGTCCGCGATCGAAGCCGCGCGCATGAAAAATCTCCTCACCGCGCTCGCCGCGATCTTCCGCGACGAGAGCACGGGCGAGAGCGTCGCGTTGTTCGACGCCCTCGCGCGCGCCGCCGACGGGGAGGCGCCCAAGGGTGGGCTCGACGTCCTGCTCGTCTCGTTCGCCCGCACGCTCCGCGCCCAGGGCAAACCCGACCAGGCCGACCTTTGTTTGCTCGCCGGTGTGCTCGTTTCGGTCGCGGCCGAAAGGCCTCCGCCCGACGAGGCCATCCCCTCGTCCTCCGGCTCCGAGCTCGGCTGGGCCTTGCGTTTCGCGCGTGAGGTCTTCCGGGCGCGGAAGGGCCAGGCGCCGAGCCCGAACGTCTACGCCGAGGGCATGCGTGGCGCCGTCACGCGCGCCTGCGAGGACCCCGGCGCCGCGGACGCCGTGATCGAGGTGATGGACGCGATCCGCCTCGCGAACACGGGCGACCGCCCGAGGGCGCGCGCCACGCTCGACGGCTTCCTCGCGAAGGCCGAGTCGAGCGGGCTCGTGATGCCTCGCATGTCGTACCGCTACGACGAGAAGACTGTCTCCAAAGTCTTCAACGTGAGCCTCGACATCTCCTTCGGCGCGGGCCTGCTCGAGGGCTCGTCGGCCTTCACGATGGGCCTCGGCGCCCGCTCGCCCGGCGCGCCCGAAAGCTCGTTCGTCGCGCGCCTCGCGCCGATCGCCGGACCCGAACGCGACACCGAGGCCGCGCGGTACTACGTGCACGCCGCCGCGATCGCCGCGGCCTACCACTTCCTCGACGGCGACACCGAGCGTGGCGCCTCGGCCGCGGCCCGCGTGATCGATGCCTCGATCTTCGGCGCGCGCCTCGGAGGCCGATCCCTCGGCCCACCCGACCCGAAGACCATCGCCGCCGACGCGCGTGGTGTCCTCGCCGTCACGGCCGTCCTCGCCGCCGAGGCGGGGATGCCTTTGCTCGCCGGGGATCTCTGGTCCCTCGTCCGCGGGACGCTCGCCGACGACACCAGCGACGCCGCCCTGCGCGCCATCCTCTCCACGACGCCCGTCGCCTTCGCCGGCATGCCCGCGGTAAAACCCGTCCTCGATCGCGCCGCGCGTGCCCTCGCCGTCGTCGGCGAGCCCCTCGCCTGCACCGAGGAAAAGGTCGAGATCGGCGGCTTCGAGGCTCCTTCTTGCGACGCCTATCCGCTCGCTCTTTCCCTGCGCGCAGGGGGCGCCCTCCGCAAGTTGCCGCGGCTCCGGCGTGGCGACGCGGGCAAGGCTTGCGCGGGCCCCCTCCCCGCCCTCGACGTCTTCCTCGGCAGCCTGGAGCAAAAGAACTACGACCCCGACGCGTTCACCCGCGCCACGCTCGAGCTCGCCTCGGCCGGGCGCATGTACGACGCCGCCATCCTGCTCGCCCGCCAGCGCCAGCCGAGCCACTGCAACCCGAGCCTCGTCAGCGCCGCGCGCTCGATCGGCCGCTCGAAGCTCCTCGGCCCGAGCCTCCGGGCCGACACGCTCAGCGTCGCCGTCAACTGCGGCCTCCTCGACGACGCCGCGCTCGAAGACCTCGTCGCCCTCGACGCGGACACGGCGTCGCTCGCCGATCGCAACCGCAACCTCTCGCTCCTCGTCTTCGCGACCGAGCTCGGCCTCACGCGGAACCGCTGGGACGTGCTGGCCAAGCTCGCCACGAGCCCCACGTTCGTCTCGCGATGGCTCGACACCACCCCGCAGGCCTCGCTCTTCGCCATGGTCCTCGCGCACGCCGCGTCGATCCTCGCGAAGGACCCTTCCCTCGCGGAGCCGGCCGCGCGCTCGTACGACCTCTTCTGCGTCACGCTCCCCCCCGCGGACAAGGCCGCCTGCGAGGCCGTCCTCACGTTGCGTCGGCCCGAAACGGATCCCGAAGCCCGGGCCAAACGCGCGCGCGACGCCGTGTCGGCCGCGTTGCAACGGATCACGCAGCAGCCCCGGGGCCGCCGATGATATCGTTCGCCCGCTTTTCCACCCCCGTTGAGGACACGCTGGCATGATCGAGGCCCACGACGACAAACCCCGCCGCGATGCGGGCATTCTCCTGCACCCCACCTCCTTGCCCGGCGCGTACGGCATGGGGGATCTCGGCGCCTCTGCGCGTCGTTTCATCGACTGGCTCGTGCAGGCGGGGCTCGGCCTCTGGCAGGTCCTGCCCCTCAACCCGACCAGCAACAACTGCCCCTACGTCTGCTGGTCGGCGTTCGCGGGCAACCCGCTGCTCGTCGATCTCGTCGGGCTCCACGACGTCGGCCTGCTCGACGCTTCCGATCTCGCGCACACCTTCAAGCCGGCGAGCCTCGTCGACTTCGACGCCGTGCGTGCCTTCAAAGAGCCGCGCCTCGACCGCGCCGCCGAGCGCCTCCTCGCGCACCCCGAGCACCCGCTCCGTCCCGCGCTCGCCGCCTTCCGCGCGGCCGAATCCGCGTGGCTCGAGGACGCCGCGCTTTTCTGGGTGCTCAAGCGCAAGAACGCCGGCAAGGCCTGGTGGGACTGGGAGCCCGCGCTCCGCGACCGCGACCCGGCGGCGCTCGTCCAGGCCCGCGCGGAGAACACGAAGGCGATCGACCGCGAGATCACGATCCTCTTTTTCTTCGAGCACCAATGGAACGAGCTCCGCGCCTACGCCCGAGGCCGCGGCGTGCGGATCCTCGGTGATCTCCCGATCTACGTCGATCGCGACAGCGCCGACCTCTGGGCGCACCGAAACCTCTTCCACCTCGACGAGCTCGGCACGCCGAAGACCGTGTCGGGCGTCCCGCCGGATTACTTCAGCGAGACCGGCCAGCTCTGGGGCAACCCGATCTACCGCTGGGATCGCATGGCCGACGACGACTTCGCCTGGTGGCGCGCCCGCCTCCACCGCGTCCTCGCGCACACCGACATCGCCCGCATCGATCATTTCCGCGCGTTCGCCGCGTACTGGGAGATCCCCTTCGGCGCCCCGGATGCGCGCAAAGGCCGCTGGGTCCCGGGCCCCGGCCTCGCGTTTTTCCAGGCCCTCGAGCGCCACGGCAAGCTTCCGCTCGTCGCCGAGGATCTCGGCATCATCGACGACGCCGTGGTCGAGCTGCGCCGCGCCGCGGGCCTCCCCGGCATGCGTGTCTTGCAGTTCGCCTTCGGCGGCGACGCCGACAACACGCACCTCCCCCACAACCACGAGCCCGACAACCTCGTCTACCCGGGCACGCACGACAACGACACCACCGTGGGCTTCTGGCACGAGGCGCCGCCGCACGTGCGCCACCACCTGCAGCGATACCTGCGCGTCAGCGGCCAGGACATCGCGTGGGACTTCATCCTCGCCGCCTTCGCCTCCACCGCGCGGATCGCCATCCTCCCCATGCAGGACGTGCTTTCGCTCGGCACCGAGGCGCGCATGAACAACCCCTCCACGCCGCGCGGCAACTGGGGCTTCCTGCTCCAGGGCGACGTCTTCCGTCGCGAGACCGCCATGCGCCTGCGTGAGCTCGCCGAGACCTACGGACGCCTCGCAGGAGCCGCGCGATGAGCGACCTTTAAGGGTGCTGCCACAGCGTCGCGCCGGGGTTTCACCCCGG
>JANMGF010000262.1:0-4458 GCA_031374535.1 Polyangium sp. (in: bacteria) | reverse complement strand
CGGGGCGTTCCGGCAGGACCTTTTCTACCGGCTGAACGGCATCACGCTGGTGGTGCCGCCGCTGCGGGAGCGGAGGCCGGAGATCGCGGAGCTTTCGGCGTTTTTCCTCGGGGATGCGTGGAGGAAACTCGAACGCAAGGGCACGCCTTCGATCGCGCCCGAGGCTGTGGCGCTGCTCGAGCGGCACGCGTTTCCAGGGAACGTGCGCGAGCTGAAGAACGCGATGGAGCGGGCCGCGGTGCTTTGCGCGGGGGATACCGTGCTGCCGGAGCACCTGCCGCCGCGGATCGCGGGGCGGACGCAGGCGACGCCGTCCGGGAGCCTGGTGCCGACGTCGACGCAGAAGATCACGGCGTCGGACGTGGACGAGGCGCAGAAGAGGATCGACGAGCGGCAGCGGATCCTCGACGCGCTGGAGAAATGCGCCCACAACCAGACGCGGGCAGCCGAGATGCTGGGGATCTCGCGGCGGACGTTGGTGTCGCGGCTCGAGGAGTACGATCTGCCGCGGCCGAGGAAAAAGGTCTGAGCAGGGGCGGCGAGGTGAAGACGATGGCTCGACGAAGTCGCCTGATGCATCGGCTGGTCGTGGGGCTCTTTTGCGTCGGGATGCCTTGGCTGCTCGGCGCCCAGGGCGGGGGCGCGGGGGAAAAAGAAGAGGAGCCGTCCTCGTTTCGACCGGAGACGCCCCCGGCCGGGAGCGGCGGAGGCGGCGGCGTATGCGAAAGCTTCCCGGTCCGCATTTGCCCGAACAAACCCACGACGCAATGCACGTGTGGGTACATCTGCCTCGACAAGGACTGCCTGCCGGCCCCGCCGAACTGCGAGACGGACGCGGATTGCCCGAGTGGCGCGTGCGAGGGCGGCAAATGCAGGTGCGACGCGTTCGCCGAAGCCAAGGATTGTAATCCCGAGGTCTCGGACGGGCACAGCTATGCGTGCTCCAGCGGCTTCTGCACGCAGATGCCCGATCAATGCGTGGGGGAGGGGACGAAGTGCGGGGAGGACGGGGTTTGCCGGCGATCGCAGTGTTACGAGCGCTGCGCGTCGGACCTCGTTTGCCCCGTGGGGCTCGTGTGCAAGCAGAACGGTCTCTGCGGGCCCCGGTTCGAGGCGGATGACGGGGCGCCGAGGTATACGTGCGCGACGCGCGGGGGGACCGAGGGGAACGGGGGCGCGGGGGCGTGGATGTTCGCGCTCGTGGCGGCGATGGTCGGGGTCAGGGCAAGAGGCCGATGGTCAGCTGGGGGATCCAGAGCTGCATGAGGCCGTAGGCCGTCTGCGGGGCTCCATCGGTCACGTGGGCCTCGGTCTCGGGCGCGCAGGAAAGGCCATTGCCCGGCATACACGCTGTCCGTGCGTCGAAGGCGCGTCCCTCGAAGGTGTCGCCCTGCGCCGCGAAAAGCAAGTAAGCGATCGATACCCCCACGCGCAGGCGGCCGAGCTTGGCCTCCACGCCGATCTCCGGCATCAAAAACGTCGGCGTCGAGCGGAGGACGGTGCTCCTGCCCGTGATGTCGAGCACGGCCGTGTGGCCCCGGTCGTCGCTGCCCCTGCCGGTGAGCGGATCGGACGATTGGGCCGCGACGAGGCCGAGGGATCCGCGGACGATGGCAGACCATCGCGGGCTGATGTCGAGCCGATAGCCGATCGCCGGTCCCATGAACGGGCCCCGCAAGGAGAGGTGGTGGGAGAGGGTGTAGCGGATGGACGAGACCGAGTCCCCGAGATCCACCTCGTCGACGAGGCTCCGCTGGAACGTCGATTCGACGGAGAGAAAGCCGGTGAAGAGCTCGAAGGAGACGTTGTTGGCCGTGAAATACCCTCCACGCGCGCCCGCGAGCACGCCGGTCGCGAAGGGGCAAGCGCCGCCGCAATTGCCGAGGGCGTCGCGCTCGGCATTGCTGTCCATGGAGCTGCCGAGGGCGGGGCCGCCGAAGGCCTGGAGGAACCAGCCTTCGGGCCGCGTGGGGGGCAAAGGCTCGCGGAACTCGACGATACGGAGGGTCAAGGATTCGCCCGGCTCGAGCTCCCGCGAGACAAGGACGATACGCTCGTTGACGCGCACGGAATGGGGGCCGGGAGGCAAATAGAGGGGGCAGGGGCGCGGCAAGGCGCCGAGCTTTTTGCCGTCGACGACGAGGTATCCTTCGCCGCCGTCGAGGCGGAGGGTCGCGACCTTGCTTTTGAGGCGACGTACGTCGTCGAGCAGGGCCGCGCGTTCTTCCAAGGTGAGCTCGCTGCGAAAACGTCCGAGCACTTCCTCGTAGAGGGGGAGCGCTTCGGAGGCGCGGCCGAGCTTGTCGAGGCAAACAGCCGCGTTTTTCGTGTTGGATTTGCGCGGGACGAGCTCGCGGGAGGCGAGGTATCGGTCGAGCGCAGGTTTCCATTGGCCCTCGCCCTCGAAGGAGCGGCCCTCCTGGAAGAGCTTTTGCGCGCGGGTTTTTTCCTCGGGGGAGAGCGCGCGCGGCGGCGGGTAGGGGCCGCAGGCGGACGCGGGGCGCGCGAAGCCGAGCGCGGCGGCGAAGCCGAGGACAAGGGCGAGGCAGGCTCCGAGGGAGGGGCGGTGGGCGCGCATTCCTAGAATTGGTCGTCCGTTTCCGTTTTCGTCTCGGGGCCCGGCGCGGGGGTGCCCAGCGGAGGCGCGGCGGGGGCGCTCGAGGAGGCCGGGACACGGGCCGCGGGCGCGGGGGTGGTCGGCGGGGGCGGGGTGGGCGTCGCCGAGGACCCAGGCTGCGAGGGCGAACGTGGGCCGGCCAGCGTCGCCGGTAGAGTCGATTTCGGTTTTGGTGGTGTCGGCGTTTGCGCGATCGAGGACTCCGGCCGGGCGGGATCACCGGGCGTGGACGTCGTCGCGGGTTGTGGAGGTCTGCGGCTGTCGAGGATGCGTCGGATCTGCGAGAGCGTCTCCTCGGTGCTGGCGTTCTGGCTCATCAAGGCGTCGATCTTCCGGGCCGCCTCGGCGTCCGTGCTCGCGGCGCGCTCCTCCGCCCGGACGGCGCGCACGTAGCCGAGGAACGCGCCGAGGATCGAGGTCGCCAGCATCGTCCCGGCGATGGCGACGAGCACCGTCACGCGACGCGCCGCACGCGCGCTCGTCCGGACGAACAGGGCCGCGGAGGGCGAGAGGCGCACCGTGTTCATCTGGACGAGGGCCTTGGCGAAATGGAGCCTCCGCCCTCGCCAGAGCGCCACGCTCTCCGCGTCGCCCGCCCAGCGCACGGCGTCACGCTCGATCTCCTCGGCGAGCACACGATCGTCCTTCGCCTCGGCGATCCACGACGCGAGCCTGCCCCAGCGCGCGAGCAAGGCCTCGTGCGCAAGCGTCACACCGCCTTCCGCGGGCACCACGAGCCGCGCCTCGCCGAGCGCGTCGATCACCCCACGCGCCCGCTCCCCCGTGATCGTCACGAGCTCGTCGACGCTCATCACGCGCCGCGTCCCCTCGGCCGTGGTGAGCGCCAGGAGGACCGTACGCGTCGCGAGGATCGATCCCTCCTCGGCCTTCTCCATCGCCGCGAGCACGGTCTCGGCGTGCCGCTCGAGCGCGCCCTCGACGCCACCCACGGCCTCGAGCGCGGCGCGCCGGAGGAGCTTGTTTTCCCGGTCGCGCGCGCTCCAGAACTCCGTCAACGCGAACTCCACGAGGGGCATCGCGTCCGCCGTCGCGTCGATCCCCGCGAAGAGCTCGTCCGCGAGCGCTGCGTCCTCGAGAGCGTACCCGTACGAGGCGAGCGCGCGCTCCACGCTGTCACGCCAGTCGAGCGGCGAGAGGGGCTCCACGAGGCAAAGCCCGCGCGCCATGGTCTTGCCGAGATCACCCATGGCGAGCAGGGGATCGAGCAGATCCCGACGCGCCGCGACGATCGCACGTACGCCGGGCAAGGGCTGCGCGCCGATCCGTACGAGCAGGGCCGCCGCTTCCTCGCGGCTCTCGCGCGACGAGGTCGTCACCATCTCCTCGAGCTGATCGACGAGCAGGACGATGCCGCGATCCTCCTCGCTCGCGCGGCGCGCCATCGCTTCGCAGAGCGGGCCCGGGGCGAGCGTGGCCGCGTTCGGGATGAAGGGGGCGAGCGCGGCGCCAATCGCGGCGCGGGGATCGCGGCCCGGCTCGGCGATGGCCGTGTCCCAGGCTTCAGGCCAGCCCACGAGCGCGCCCTCGGCGAGCGCCGGCAAGAGGCCCGCGCGCGCGAGGCTGGATTTGCCGCTGCCCGAGGTGCCGACGAGCGCGACGAGGCCACGGCCGCGGCAGAGCTCGATGGCGGCGGCGATCTCGCGCGTGCGGCCGAAGAAGACGTCGCGGTCGGCCGCTTCGAACCGGCGGAGTCCCCGGAACGGGCCCTCGTCCTCGTCGGGCAAGACCCGCGCGCGGCCCGCGAGATCCCGCCGGATCTGCTCGAGGTGGTGCGCGACCCACGAGGCCCGCGGAGGCCTGTCTTCGGGGCGCGGCGCGAG
>JANMGF010000185.1:0-10677 GCA_031374535.1 Polyangium sp. (in: bacteria) | reverse complement strand
AGTGACGCGACACACATGATCACCCCGGAGTTCATGAGCCCGGAGCAGATCTTCGGCCAGAAGGACGTCGACTTCCGCGCCGATCTGTGGGCCCTCGCGGTGATCGGGTATTACGCCCTCACGGGGCGCGTGCCGTTCAGCGGCAACAACCTGGAGACCTTCGGCCACGCCATCGAAGAGGGCCGCTTCGAGCCGCCCTCGACCCTCGTGCCCGGGCTCCCTTCCGCGGTCGACTCCTTCTTCGCCAAGGCCCTCCAGCGCGACCCCACGGCCCGTTACTCCGCGACCAAGGAGCTCTCCGACGAGCTCGAGCGCGCGCTCGGGGTGGAGGGGGAGGAGCGCACCAGCCGCACCTCGTTCCCGCTCGTGACCCAGCGGTCCTCCTCGCCCGGATCGCGGCCGATCGGCACGAGCTCGAGCACCGGCTCGATGCGCCGGCCGAAGTTGTCCTCGCTCAAGGAGATCTCCGAGCGTATCCCGGCGGACGTCCGTAATGCGGCCTTGTCCCAGCCAGAGATGGTCCCCGTCACGGTTCGAGCGCCCACGTCGTCCCGAAAGAGCTCGGCGCTCGTCATCTTCGTGCTCGCCGTCGCGGGCCTCGGGACCATCGTGGCAGGGCTCTCGTTGCTCTCGGCCGACAACGGGCCCCCGCCCACGCCTTCGGCCGCGCCGTCGCGGCCTTGAGCTCTACCGAAGCTCGAACCGGGACGAGCCCCGCTCGCCGACGGGAAGAGCTTTCGCGAGCCGGATCATCGTCCAGACCGTGCCCGCGATCTTCCTGAGCTTCGATTGCCCCACGCGCTCCTGGTAGTCGATGGGCATCTCCACCACCCGGTAGCCGCATTTCGCTGGAAACAGCAGCGTATCGATGGGGAGCGCGTCTCCCTCGCCGTCGAAGTCGAAGGCGCGGATCATGCTCGACCGATAGGCCCGCATGCCGCTGTGCACGTCACACGTCGGGATCCCGTGCATCCCGTACGCCAGGGCCGCAAACCCGCGATTGGCCAGGTAATTCGGCAACGGCATGGCCGCCGGGCGCGTGCGCGTCCGGGCGCAGTTCACGAGGTCCACGCCTTCGTCCTCGACCATCTTGCGCAGGACCGGGATGTAATCGGCCGGATACGTGAAATCACAGTCGAGGTAGATGAGCAGCTCACTCTCGGCGGCGGCGCTGTACATGAGCAGCTCCATCGCCGGCCCGTGCCCGCGCGGCGGGAGTTGTCGGAGGACACGCGCCCCGAGCCGCGCCGCGATCTCGGGCGTCCGGTCGGTCGAGCTGTCGACGCAGAGGATCTTGGCGTCGGGCGCGACCCTGCGGATCTCGCCCATCATCGCCTCGATGCTGTCCTCCTCGTTCATCGTCAACATGCCCACCGTCAGGCTGAGCTTCCGCGCCTTCGGCGGCTTGCGGGCGATGTACACGTTCTGGAAGGACAAAAGCTCCGGCGCGCGCGCCGCCACGACGTCCTCGATCGGGCGCACGAGGCCCTGGTAGAGCTTGTAGGGCAAGGACTTTCGCAGGCTCTCCGGGTTGGGCTGGCCCCCCGGAGCGACCGCCCTTTGCGCCGAAAGCACGACGTCCTTCGCCGCCCGTACGAGCATCGGGTTCTGCGTCTCGCGCAGCACCTCGAGCCCGGCGCCCTCCAGCATCTGCCGGCCCGTGCCCCGCGTGAAGAAACGCAGGTGCGAGTCGTCCAGGATGCCGCTCTGCGTGTACGCGAAGCG
The DNA here is from genome assembly GCA_031374535.1 of Polyangium sp. (in: bacteria). Classification (GTDB taxonomy): domain Bacteria; phylum Myxococcota_A; class Polyangia; order Polyangiales; family Polyangiaceae; genus Polyangium. Next base: position 8,952 of record JANMGF010000185.1, on the reverse strand, counting down.
GCCCGCGAGTAGCCCCAGCCGTATGGTCCACGCCGCCACGTTCGGCAGCGAGACCACCACATGCCCGCCGTCCTCGAGGTACGGGAGGAGCCGCCGGACCACCGCCGCCGGATCCACCACGTGCTCCAGCACGTCGGCGAACAGCAGCAGATCGAACGTGCGGCCCCCGAGGCCCTTTTTCACGGCCTCGTCGCGGGTCACGTCGATCGAGAGCACCTCGTCGAGCCGCTCCTTGGCGCGGGCGATCGACGCCTCGGCGATCTCGATCCCGGTCACGCGCGCCCCGCGCCTCTTGGCCGCCTCGCCGTTCAGCCCGACCCCGCAGCCGACGTCGAGCACCCGGCGTGGCCGCCCGATCGCGCGGACGAGCGCGACGTTTTGCTCCTCGACGACGTACTTGGTGCCGCCCTCGCCTTGCCCCGACGATGTGCCGCTTCCCGTCACGGCGCGGCTACTTAGCACGGCTCGCCCAGGCTGCGTTGAACTCGCGGATGGTCTCGTCGGTCTTCGGGTTGTGCAGCATCTTGCGCAGGATCCCCGGCGGCACCGTCACCACGTGCGCCCCGTGCTCGAGCGACTCGTTCACATCGAGGATGTGCCGGATCGACCCCACGATGATCTTCGCCGCGAGCTTCTCCCGGTCGAGCTGCGCGCGCGTCTGCGCGATGACCGGCCGGACGTCGTACCCCATGTCGCGCACCCGGCCGCTGAAGATCGACACGTACGTGCCCCCCGCGAGCGCCGCCAGGTACGCCTGGTTGAAGTTCATGATGCACGTGACGTTCGTCTCGATCCCCTGCGTCGCGAGCGCGTGCGTCACGCGGAGCCCCGCCTCGCCGAAGGGCACCTTGATCACGATCCGGGAGGGCGCCCACGTGTGGTAGCGGTGCGCCTCTTCCATCATGCCCACCTCGGTCTCGCTCGTCAGCTCGACGGAGACGGGCCCTTTCGAGGCCGCGACGACCTCGCGGATACGTAGCTCGAGGTCCACGGCGCCGGCTTCCCGCGCGAGGATGAGCGGGTTCGTCGTGACCCCCGCAATCACCCCCCACGCGAAGATGTCCTTGATCTCCTTGGGCTCCGAGCTGTCGAGAAAAAGCATGTGGACTCCGAGCGCGCCTTTCGGCAGAGGCCGGGCAGCGGCGGCGCGGAGCATAGATCAGCCCGGCGCCATGGCGAGGGAATCTCGGATCCGCCGCGCGAGCTCGTCGAACCGGCTCGCCGAGGCGTCGGGCCGGATCAGCCCGAGATCGTCGAAACCCCCACGAACGGGGCACATCTCGCAGCGCCCCCACTCGAAAATCAGCCCCGCGCGGAGCCCCGCCCCACGCGCCGCCAGCACATCCACGGCCGCGTCGCCGACCATCCACGAGCGCGAAGGATCGAGCCCGAGCTCGCTCACGAGCGAGAGCAACATCCCGGGCTTCGGCTTGCGGCACCCACAGTCCGAGGCGAGCGCGGGATCACCCCCCGGCCCGCCCTCGGGGTGGTGCAGACAGGCGCGCACGGCCTCGATGCGGATGCCTTGCGCGGCGAGCCGGTCGACGAGGGCCTCGTTCGTCCGGGTGATGGCGCTCTCGGGGACCTGCCCCTTGGCCGCGCCCGGCTGGTTCGTGGCGATCGCGAGGACGAACCCGGCCTCCTGCAGCAGGGCGAGCCCCTCGACGACGCCCGGGTAGAAGCGGATGTGATCGGGGTGGAAGGCGCTGACCACGGCGCCGAGCTCGACGTCGCGAACGAAGTCGATGAGCGTCCCGTCGCGATCGAGGAGGACGCCGGGACGCGCGCCCCCGTTCATGCCGCCTCGACCACCATCTGCCGCAGCCGCTCGCAGATCAGGTGATGGAAGACCTCGTGGAAGCCCTCGACGTGGGGCGTCGACGTGTGCCCGCCCGTGGTGCGCGGGACGAGGATGGATGCGTCGGCCATCTGCCGGAGCGCGCCGCCGTCGTACCCCACGAGCGCGACCACCTTGCCCCCGTGTTTCTTCACGAAATCGGCCGCCGAGACGAGGTTCTGCGACCACGGCCCGGCCTTGTCCGCGCCCGCTCCGCCGTGAACGCTCAGGCACACGAGCACGTCGCCGGGGGCCATCGTGCCGTCGAGCTGCTCGAGGAAGATCCGGTTGAAACCTACGTCATTCGTGAGCGCGCTGATCAGGGCCGCGTTGTCGCAGAGCGAGCGGCACTTGAAGCGTTTTTTGCCTTCGGCCCAGGTGAACTTCGCGATGTCGCAGGCGAGGTGGCTCGCGTTCGCCGCGCTGCCGCCGTTGCCACACGTGTAGATCGTGCGGTCGTTTTTCCAGGCGTCGAAGAGGATGTCGATGACGGCGGTGAGGTCGGATCGGCTCGTGCCGAGGGCGATCTCAGCGGTCTCGCGGAGGTAGCTGTCGACGAAATCGTGGGTGGACGAGGACATGGGGCCGTCGTTCTAGCGCAGAGGCCGCGGTCTGGGGAGGGGGCGAGCTCCGCTCGTGCTCGCGTCAGAGGCCCGCGTCAGAGGTTGATCTGCATCCCGAACTCCACGACGCGCCCCGGCGGCAGCCCGAAGTAGGCTGTGGCCGGGCGTGCATTCCGGGAAATGAAGGCGAAGAGCCCCTTCCTCCACCGCGACATCTTCGATCGCCCGGTTGGAAGCAGCGTCTCGCGGCCGAGGTAATAACTCGTGTGTTTGAGGTCGATGACGAGCCCCTGCTCCTTGCAGGCGAAGAGCACGCTCGGCACGTGGGGCGTCTGCATGAAGCCATACCGCGCCCGGACCCGATAAAACCCGTTCCCCTTGTCGATGATGCTGACGCGCTCCTCGGGCGGCACCTCCGGGACGCGTTCGTTCGTGACCGAGAGGAGCACGACCTGCTCGTGGAGCACCTGGTTGTGCTTGTAATGGTGGAGCAGGACGGGCGGCGTTCCATGGGGGTTCGAGGCCATGAAGACCGACGTGCCCGGGACACGGAAGGGTTTTTCTCGAGCGATCTCCTCGAGGAACTGCTCGAGGGGCCGGACGTCGGCCTTGAAGGCCTCGCTGAGGATGCGGCGCCCCGTCTTCCAGGTCGTCATCACCGTGAAAATGCCCGCGGCCATGACCACCGGGAACCAGCCTCCGTGGAAGAACTTGGCGGCGTTCGTCGCGAAAAACGCGATATCGACCGCGAGGAAGACCACGACCGGGGGCAGGGCCTTCCAGAGGGGCCAGCCCCAGCGGCGCGTCACCACGACGAAATACACGATCGTGGTGATGGCCATCGTCCCGGTGACCGCGATCCCGTACGCCGCCGCGAGCGCGCTCGACGAGCGGAACGTGAGGACCAGGAGGACACAAAAAATGAAAAGCGCGCGGTTGATCTCGGGGATGTAGATCTGCCCCTCGGTCACCTTGGAGGTATGGATGATGGTGACGCGCGGGAAATACCCGAGCTGCACGGCCTGCTGGGTGAGCGAGAAGGCCCCTGAAATGAGCGCCTGCGAGGCGACGATGGTCGCCGCCGTGGCGATGACGACGGTCGGCAGGAGGGCCCAACCGGGGACGAGGGGATAAAATGGATTCGTCACGGCCCCGGGGTTCTGGAGGAGAAGGGCGCCCTGGCCGAAATAATTGAAGAGCAACGCAGGCCAGACGACGGCGTACCATACGGCCCGGATCGGCCCGCGACCGAAATGCCCCATGTCCGCGTAAAGCGCCTCGGCTCCAGTGATGCAGAGGACGACGGCGCCGAGCACCATGAAGCCATGGATCCCGTGCTCCAGGAAAAACCTCACCCCGTGGCGGGGATCGACGGCCGCGAGCACGGCCGGGTTCTCCAGGATCCATCGTCCTCCAAGGACGGCAATGGTCACGAACCAGACGAGCGTGATGGGCCCGAAGACCTTCCCAATGCCCCCCGTCCCGTGTTTTTGCGCCAGGAACAACGCGACGAGGACGGCGACCGTGAGCGGCACGACGGCCGGCCGGAGCGTGGAGGTCGCGACCTCGAGCCCCTCCATGGCCGAAAGAACCGAGATGGCCGGGGTGATGACGCCGTCCCCATAAAGCAGGGCCGCGCCGAAAAGCACGAGGAGCACGAGCGGCCCCGTTCGAACGCCTTTTTGCGACGGGACGAGCGCGAGCAAGGCCAGGATTCCGCCCGATCCCTGGTTGTCTGCCCGGAGGATGAACGTGAGGTATTTGACCGTGACGACCAGGGTGAGGGACCAGAAGACGAGCGAAAGAATGCCGAGGACGTTCTCGGGTGTCGGGTCGACCCGGTGGGTGCTGTCCGGGCTGAAGCACGCTTTGATGGCATAAAGCGGGCTCGTTCCGATATCGCCGAAGACGACGCCGAGCGCGCCGAGCAGGAGGCCCGCGCGAGCGCCGTGGGAGGCGGGCGCGCTGGGCGTTTTTGGCCTCGAAGGGTCGCCTGTCATTGCCCGGATCGTACTCCATCGGAGGGACGAGGCGAGCGAGCGGCGCGACCCATATCGCGTCCATATCGACGTGCGGAGGAGAAAAAAAAGAGCGCCTACTCGACGGCGGGGGGGGGGTACCGGAGCAGGCGCTCGTCAGGAGATGGTGCAAGCGCTGGGCCAGGTATTTCCCGACCAGAGATCGATGGGTTGGCGATCAGGAGACGCCCAAGGAATCGCATGGGTGCAATGTTGGAGGTCAGTCCTGCACGCCACGTATGTGGTTTGAGGCACGTTTTGTGCTCTGCTGCCTCCGCGACGTCGTCGGTCCGATCAGCGAGCACTGCTGGTCCTTCGACCGCGCGCTCGAGGACTACGAGATCCTCGACGTCGTCAGCGGCGCGCTCTGATGGAGGGCAGGGGGTCCTCGAGGGGCCGGTATCCAGGATCCCCGTAGGCGATCGCCTTCAGGTTGTTCCCTCGGCACCCTGCTAAAGCGGCGCGACCGGGATTCCGAGCCGCTCCGCCACGCGCCGCCGCCACGCTTCGTGTGGCGAATCGGCCGCCGGCACCGGCTTCTCCGCGAGCTTCCGCACCGATTGCCCCACCTGATCCTGGGCGTCCGGATCCGCGCCGCGATCGAGGAGCTTGTGGACCTCCTCGAACTGGTTGAGATACGCGAGCCGCAGCGCAGGCGTCTGGTCCATCTTGTTTTTCACGTCGACGGGGACGCCGCGATCGAACAAGATCCCCAGGTTTTGCCATTGCCCGAAGGAGAGGGCCTGGTGGGCGAGGGGATCACCTTTGTGGTTCTTCAGGTTCGGATCCCCGCCGTTGTCGAGCAAAAGCACGAGGAAACGCGGATCCGGGCTCGTCGCGCCCACGAGCATCGGCGACGTGCCGATCGACGTGAGCACGTTGGGATTCGCGCCCGCCGCGAGCAGCGCGCGCACGGCCATCTCGTTTTTCGCGACGAGCTCGTACATGAGCAGGTTCACGTTCGAGGGCGCGATCGCGTCGAGATCCGCGCCCTCTGCGACCAGCGCTCGTAACGTCGCCACGTCGCCGCGTTCAGCCGCCGCTGCCGCCGCGCGCAGGCGTTCGCTCGGGAACACCACGTCCGGCGGCGGGATCTGCCGGGGCTCTCCGACCGTCGCCAGGTACGAAAGGATTCCGTCGCGCTTGTTCACAACATCCCCTGAATGGTGGCGGTATCCGCGCTTTTTTGCTGCTCGATGCCGGCCACGTGGGTGCTATGGCGCTCGGTGGCCTCGCCAAACCAGGCCAGCTCCTGCTCCACCTCGGCCCGGGCCAGCTCCGCCGCCCGCTTGGCCATGTCGAAGGGGTTCAGGTAACCCCAGCGGCTCTCCGGGTGCCGGAACGTCGGCTCCGGGGGCCATTGCCGGGCCGTGAAGCTGCCGTCCGCGTTCTGGTTCACCGCGTTCAGGCCGTGTGTCGTGCCAATCGCGTCGGGCATGGCGCCGGCGATCGGCGATTGCTGCTGCGCCCAGGTGAGAATGTCGCCGTCGACCTGATACGCGTCGATGAGCCCGTTCGCCCGCGAAGGGTCGAGCCCGTATCGCTCGAATGTGTTCGAATTGATTCCAGCGGCGTTGAACGTATTCGCCGGGATGCCCGAGGCCAGGGAGCCCGCCGAAGCGAGGCCGCCGCCGAGCGAGTGCCCCGCGATGCCGACGTTGCCCCCGTACACCGATCCGACCTGCCGGGAGAGCTCCACGGCCTGCGTGTATTGCGCCCCTTCGAGGCCGACGCCCTGGGAGAAATTGCCCCAGAGCCAGTCGTTGCCGTCCCATTGCTTCCAGGTCTCGAACTCGGTGCCACGCATGATGAGGCGGTAGCTGCCGTCGATGTCGGAGCGGTAGAGGTCGGCGTAAAAACCCGTGCTGTCGTCGTGGAACGTGGCGTTGCGTAGCTCGGGCGGGAGATCGGCCTGCGACATCCGCGTCCAGCCCTCAGGCGCGCCGCTCGTGCGGTACACGTCGCTCACGAGGCGTCCATCCTCGACCGCGCGGTTGTTCTGCGCGAGCCTCTCGGCCGCCGCGTTGAGCCGGTCCTTCTCGGGGCCGTTCGGCATCTCGGCCGCCCGTTGCCGCGCGGCGTCGATGAGCCGTAGGCGCTCCATGAGCCGCATGCGTTTGGAAGGCGCGGTCATCTTGCCGATGATCACCGTGGGGCACCCCTCGTCGATAAGCCCGCCGTGGTTCGTTCCATCGCCGAACCGGGCTGCCATCTTGCCTTCGAGGAGCACGGTGGGCTCGCCGATCTGGATGATGTCGGGCGGCGCGCCCAGACACTCCAGCAGATCGGTGACGCGGGCGGCAGGCTCGCCGCCGACGAGGATCGTCGGTGCACACATGGGCAGGATGTCCTTGCCGACGTGCTGCAAACAGAGGTGATGATCGCCTTTGCGTGCTGCGATGGGGTCGCTCATCCGGAGACCTCGGGGCTACTCGACTCGAGCGCCGCCATGATCACCCGCGGGCGCGGGGATGGGAAGAGCGAAATGAAAAGCGGAGCGCGAGCCGGCCCGAACGCCCTTCAGGCGACGGAGAGCTTGACCTCGATGTTGCCGCGCGTGGCCTGCGAGTACGGGCAAACCTGGTGTGCCGCGTGCATCAGCGCCTCGGCTTGCTCGCGCGGGAGGTTCGGCATGTGGCCCGTGAGCTCGACCTCGAGGCCGAAGCCACCTGCGTCCGTCTTGCCCAGCGAGACCTTGGCCGTGATGTGCACGGGCCCGGTCTGCACCTTCTGCATGCGGGCCACGACGCCGAGCGCGCTGCCGAAACAAGCCGAATACCCCATCGCGAAGAGCTGCTCGGGGTTCGTCCCTTCGCCGCCCGGACCACCCACGGATTTCGGCATGGTGAGCCCGAGATCGAGCGCGCCGTCCTCGGTCTTCACGCGCCCCTCGCGCCCGTTCGTCGCCGTCGCCGCCGTCGTGTACAGGATGTTCATGGTCTCTCTCGTCTCCCGCAGAGAAGGACCATTGTCAAGCGCAATTCTGGGCAAGCTCGAATCAGACGGCTGGCAAAAAACCAATCGTATTACGCCCCGCTTCGTCTTTTCCGATGGCCTCCACGTAGCGCTTCCAGTCGACCTCGCCGGGACGGATGATCTGGCTTCCGTCGTCGCGGGGATACGGATCGAAGACGAAGAGGCCCCGGGCGTCGCGGCCGACCATGATCCAGTGATCGCCCTCGTCGCCGAATATCGAGATCTTGGCCGGCCAGCATTGACCTGCGCGGCCGAGGGTCCGGCCGATGTCGTCGTCGTGCGCGGTCCGCGGGGGCGAGAAGCCGGCGCGTTGCATCAGGTGCAGGAGCTTCGTGAACTCCATTCCGCCGTCCATGCCGCGGTAACGCCGGTAAATCAGGATCGCGTAATCGGCGAGCGCCCCGTACGTCGCGTCCTCGCCCCCGCCCGTGATGACGCGCGCGAGCCTCTCGAGCTCCGTTCGTTTGTCGTCGTCGAGCTCGTCCTCGAGCCGCTTGGCGAGCTCCACGAGCCCCGCGTACCCTTGCGTCGCGAGCGCGGCGCCCACGATCGAGACCGCGCCACACGCGTGCGCGCCCGCCGAAGCGCTCGAGCCGTTCAGCTGCGTGAGTTTGTCGAGCGCCTCCATGGGATTGCCCGGGAGCCGCTCTTCGTCGCCGACGACGGGCCAGTCGACGTGCGTGATGGTGGACGAAGCGTCGTTCGAGCCGGAAGACGGGGCCATGGCGCGAGGATACCAGAATAATTCCCTCGCCAAGAGCCCCTCTCCCGGGGTGAGGCACTACCGGCGCGAAAAGTGGTCGGCGATGACGCTCGCGACGCACGCCGTCAGCTTCTTGCCGCAGCGGATGTGCAAAAACTCGTTCGGGCCGTGCGCGTTCGACTGGGGGCCGAGCACACCCGTGATGAGGTATTGCGCCTCCGGGAACTTCTCGCCGAGCATGGCCATGAACGGGATGGTGCCGCCCTCACCGAACGCCACCGCGGGCTTGCCGAAAAATGCCAAACTCGCGGTTTGCATGGCCGCGTCGAGCCAGGGCGCGAGCGGCGGCGCGTCCCAGCCCTCCGAGGGCTCCGACACCGTGAACGTGACGTCGGCGCCGTAGGGCGGATCCGCCTCGAGGGCGCGCTTCACCGCCGAAGCTGCGCGCTTGGGATCCACGCGCGGCGGGATCCGCATCGAGAGCTTCACCTTCGTGAACGGCCGGAGCACGTTGCCTGCGTTCGCGAGCGGCGGGATGCCGTCCACGCCCGTCACGCTGAGCGCCGGGCGCCACGTGCGGTTGAGGAGGAGCTGCTTGTTGTCGTCGGCCATGGGCCGCGCGCCGGGGGTCCACGGCATCTCCGTGTACACGGAGTCCCCGAGCACCGCCGCCGCGGCCTCGGCCTGCTCGATTCGCTGTTCGGGGATCACCGCGTGGAGCTCGTCCACGAGCACGCGGCCCGTGCGTTCGTCCTCGATACGCGAGAGGAGCTGGCGCAGGATCCGGAAGCTCGACGCCGCGACGCCGCTCGCCGATCCCGAGTGCACGCCTTCGCGCAGGATCCGCACCTCGAG
>JANMGF010000181.1:0-2020 GCA_031374535.1 Polyangium sp. (in: bacteria) | reverse complement strand
GCCGAGCTCGTCGTCACCGAGCAGGAGATCGATCGCTCCGCCTTGATCCGAAGGCTCGCGCAGGCCGGGTACGTTCGAGCTCCCCTCGTCGAGGACCCCGGCACCTTCGCCGTCCGCGGCGCGCTCCTCGACGTCTGGCCGCCGAACGCGAGTTTTCCCGCGCGGATCGAGTTTTACGGCGACCTCGTCATGGGGATCAAATCGTTCGATCCCGAAGGACAAAAGACGATCGCCGAGGTCAAGGACGTGTGGCTGCCTCAGGCCCGCGAGTCCGTGCTCACGCCCGAGAACGAGACGCGCGCCAAGGAGCGCGTGCGGGCGGCTTGTGATGCCGTGGATCTGCCTTCTTCCAAGGCCCGCACGCTCGTCGACGACGTCACGAGTGGACGCACGTTTTTCGGCGCCGAAGGCTTTCTCCCCGCGTACCTCGATCTCGCGCCGCTCACCTCGTACCTCCCCGACGACGTGATCGTCGTGCTCGAAGATCCCGCTGCGATCACCCGCGCGTTGCGGGACGAGATCGGGCGCGCGATGGCCGACCTCGCGCATAAATCCCGCGAGGCGCACTTTCCGCTCGACACGTTTTACGAGACCGAGGGCGGCATCGCGTCGTGGATCGATGCTCGCACGCACCTCGCGCTCCATCGCACCGGCATCGCGGGGACGGCCGAGGATCCGGCTTCGCTCGAGCGTTTCGAGGTCGCGCCCGAGGACGCGCCGTCGCTCGCCACCTTCGATCAGGGGGACCTCGAGCGCGCCATCAAGGCCGCGCGCGCCTCCCGCGGCAAGACCGGCGCCCTCGATCCACTCGTGCGCAGGATGCTCGCCTGGCAGGAGCAAGGCATGCGGGTCGTCGTGGCGGCGCGCGCGGAGACCCAGGTCGAGCGCCTCGTCACGCTCCTCCGTCACCAGGGCGTTCGCGTGCGCGCGCGGCTCGGCGCCTTTGATCCCTCGGTCCTCGACGAGATCGATCCCGAGGCCAAACGCACGGCGCTCGTCGTGCGGGGCGCGCTCGCCCGCGGCGTCGTCGCGCCTGCGGAGCGGATCGCGCTCGTCACCGAGGAAGAGATCTTCGGCGCCCGTGCTCATCGCCGCTCCGCGAAGGGCGGCAAGGACGCCAAGGCCTCGGCGCGCCCCTTCCTCGAGGATCTCCGCAACCTCTCCGTCGGCGATTTCGTCGTGCACGCCGATCACGGCATCGGCCGCTACCACGGCCTCGTGCACAAGCAGGTCGGCGGCATGGTCGTCGACCTCATCACGGTCGAGTACGCGGGCGGGGACAAACTGTACCTGCCGGTCTATCGCCTCAACCAGATCCAGAAGTTCTCGGGCGGCGAGGGCACACCCAAGCTCGACAGGCTCGGCGGACAAACCTTCGCCAAGACCAAGGCGCGCGTCGAGAAAAGCCTACGCAAGATGGCCGACGAGCTCCTCCGCCTCTACGCGGAGCGCAGGAGCGCCGTGGGGGATCCGACGCCTTCGCCGGACGACGATTACGCCGCGTTCGAAGCCACGTTCCCCTTCGACGAGACGCCCGATCAGGCCCGCGCGATCGGCGAGGTTTCTTCCGATCTCGAGGCCGCGCGCCCGATGGATCGGCTCGTCTGCGGCGACGTTGGCTTCGGCAAGACCGAGGTCGCCATCCGCGCCGCCTTCCGCGTCGCCGCCTCCGGCCGCCAGGTCGCCGTCCTCTGCCCGACGACCGTGCTCGCGCAGCAGCACTACCTGAACTTCAAGGCCCGCATGAGCCCGTACGCCATTGAGGTCCGGGCCATGTCGCGTTTCCAGTCGGCCAAGGAGCAGGACGAGGTCGTGCGTTCGCTCCGCGACGGCAAGGTCGACGTGGTGATCGGCACGCATCGTTTGCTCTCCAAGGATGTGCACTTCAAGAAGCTCGGGCTAGTTGCGACGCGACGCGCTCGCCGTGGTCTGCCCGCCACCCACCGCCGTGACCGACGCACCGGGCTGATCGCATGCCGACCGATGTGGCGCAGCATGCGACACCCGATCTCGCGTCACG
>JANMGF010000159.1:0-2657 GCA_031374535.1 Polyangium sp. (in: bacteria) | reverse complement strand
TCGGCGCGCAGGTGGCCGACGTGGTGCTGATCGTCGCCCCGGCTTTCGAGCGGACGCGCGACGCGCTCCAGGTCGAGCAACCCGACGAGCTTGGCTTCATGGAGAGCGACGAGGCCAAGGTGCGCTGGCTCCTGCTCCGCGTCTTCGGCCAAGCGGCCCTGCGCCCGCGTCCCGGGCGTGTGTCGCTCCGGGTCTACCAGGGGCGCGACGGGCGTCTGGGCGATGCGCCGTGGGTCGCTTTCGAGGTGACGGACACGGAGGTGGGCGCGGAGGCGTCGTCGATGGAGGACGTGGCCGCCTTCTGCCGGATGCTGGGCGGACTGTTCTCGATCGAGCACGAGGGCTCGGGCGCTCGATGTACGGTCGTGTTGCCGATGTTCCATGAAGGTTCGCCGGACGCGACGGCCTAACACTCGTGCGCGAGCAGCCACCGCTTGGCCTCGATCCCCCCCGCATACCCCGTGAGCGCCCCGCTCCCGCCGATCACCCTGTGACACGGCACGACGATGCCAATGAGATTACGCGCATTGGCCGCGCCCACCGCCCGCGCCGCGGAAGGCCGGCCGAGCGCCCGCGCGAGATCCCCGTACGATCGGGTCGCGCCGAACGGAATCGCCACGAGCGCGCGCCATACCTCGCGCTGGAACGCACTTCCCCGCATGTCGAGCGGCAGATCGAAGACCCGGAGCCGCCGCCCGAAATACGCCTCGAGCTGGCGCTCGGCCTCGTCCAGAAGGGGCGACGCCCGCCCATCCCCGGCCACGAGCGACGGCAAACGTTTGTGCCCGGTCAAATAGACCCCGACGAGCCCCTCGTCCGACGCAAAAAGACGGATCTCCCCGAGAGGGCTCCCCATACAGCGCTCGTAGAACCCGTTCATCCGGTCATTCCTCCTTCCGCGAGCCCGCGCGCTCAGATCCCGCGGCTGTCCGCGAAAAGGATCCACGCCGCCATGAGCGCGACAAAATAAACGAACCCGGCGACGACGATTGTCTGCGAGCGCCTCCATTCGGGTCCCGCGCGCGCGACCGCGAGCATGATCCCGAGCTTCGACAACGATCCGCCCCGCTTCTGCGCGTCCATGACAATACGCATCAGGTGCACGAACACCCAGAACAACGGCGCGAAGAGCACGAGCTCCGCCAGCGAGACCACGAGCCCCACGGGCAGGCCGAACGGCGCCGCGCCAAACGCGGAGGCCTGCACGGCGCGGACCTTCGGGTCGAGGTTCACGGCGACCAAACATCCGACGAGCAATCCGGCCACGAGCCGCCCCACCCCGTCCGGCGAGATCCGTGGTCTGCGTTGCTTCGTGTCGTCCAGTTCATTCATAGGATCCGGAAAAGGGGAGCGGCCTTTTCATGAGGAAGGCTCCTTCACCGGGCGCGACGGCGGGAACGCGTGATCGCATACGCCACGCCCTGCTGCAGGCTGCTCAGCGTCTTGATCCCGCGCAGGTCGACGCCGAGCTCGATGAGCGTCTGCGCCGCCGCCGGCCGCACGCCCGTGAGCACCACCTCGGAGCCGAGCAGCGCCGCCGCCTGCGCCGCCTGCACGAGGGCCGTCGCCACCTCGGCGTCGACAGTGCGCAGGCCCGTGATGTCGAGGATCGCCACCTCGGCCTGATGCGCGCCCACGCCGTCGAGCAAGGTCTCCAGCACGAGGGCCGCCCTGCCCGCGTCGATGGCCCCGACGAGCGGCATGAGCACGACCCCCGTCGCGATCGGCAAGAGCGGCGTCGAGAGCGCGCGCAACGCGTCGTGTTGCGCGTCGATGATCCGCTTGGCGAGATCCGTCCGCTCGTCCTCGGCGCGTTTGCGCTCGGTGATGTCGAGGGCCACCCCGCAGCTCGCGTACGGAGCTCCGCTCGAATCGACGAGCGCGAACTTCGAGACCACGTAGACGTGCACCCCGTCCTTCGTCGGGATGACCTCCTCGTTATAAAGCGGGCGGCCGGCCTCGAGGGCTGCCTTGTCATTGTCGCGGTTCTGCTTGACCACCTCCGGGGGGAAAAAATCCGCGTCCTTCTTGCCGAGGAACCACCCGCGCTCGAACTCGAACAGCTCGTCGAATTGCTTGTTGATGAAGGTGTACCGGCCCTCCATGTCCTTCACGAAAACCACGATCGGCGCGTTGTCCAGAATGGCCTGGACCTCCGACTCGCTCCGCTCGAGCCGCTCGCGGTTCTGCCGGTGCTCGGTGACGTCGTAGCCGCTCGCCACGACGGCCACGGCCCGCCCCTCGCCGTCGAGCAGGCGATCGACGTTCCACTGGAGAAAACGTGTCGTCCCGTCGCGCGAGAGGACCGCATTCTCGAAGCTCTTCGTCGGCGCGCCCCCGAGGACCTTGCGTATATCGGCTTTCACGGCCGCGTGCGCCTCGGGGGGCAGGAACGTCTCGACGTAATCCTTGCCGATCGCCTCGTCCCGCGGGCAGCCGTAGATCCGCTCGGCCTCCGCATTCCACTCGAGGATACTTCCATCCTCGCCGATGATCACGAGGACATTGCCGACCGCGCTCACCAGGCTCCGAAAAAGCGCCTCGTTATCCCGGCACCGCGCCGCGGCGGACGCGGCGTACCCTCGGCCCACCGCGTCGGTGACCCCATCGAAGGACGCCATGACGCGCTCGATCCCCTCCGCCGCGCCCGCGACCTC
>JANMGF010000155.1:0-3188 GCA_031374535.1 Polyangium sp. (in: bacteria) | reverse complement strand
GGAAGCCCGCCACCGCGAAGAAGATGCAGGCGAAGAGCATCGACGCGTTCAGCGCGTGCCGCCCCGGGATCACCAGCGGCTTGCTCCCGATCGTCCCGCGCAGCTTGAGGAACGCGATGATCGAGCCGGTGAAGGTGATCGCCCCGATGAACACGCCCGCGTGGATCTCCACGTGGTGCGCGACGTCCGGCGCCCTCCCGATCCGCACCCCGTCCACCTCGCTCGCGATACCCACCAGCGCCGCGGCGGCGCCGACGAAGCTGTGCAGCACCGCGACCAGCTCGGGCATGCTCGTCATGGCGACGCGCGCCGCGAGCACCGATCCGATCACCGCGCCCACGCCGATCGACGCGCCGAGGAGCGCGAGGCCCTGCGGCTTGATCGCCTCGATCGCGTGCGCCGCGCCGGGCACCGCCTCGGGTGGAGCGAGCAACGCGCCGAGGGTCACGGCGACCGCGAGGAGCATGCCCAGCGTGCCGAGGAGGTTCCCGCGCCGAGCCGTCTGCTGCGTGCTGAGCCCACGAAGGGACATGACGAACAGGAGGCTCGCCACGAGATAAGCAACGTTTACCAGGCTGATTCGCATCGTCCCCTCACCTGCGGAACATGCGCAGCATTCGCTGCGTCACGAGGAAACCCCCGGCCACGTTGATCGAAGCGAGCAGCACCGCCACGGCGCCGAGCACGGCCGCCACCGGAACCCCCGCGCCCCCGCTCGCCGCCAGCAACATGCCGCCGATCAGGATGATCCCGCTGATCGCGTTCGTGACGCTCATCAGCGGCGTGTGCAGCGCAGGCGTCACGTTCCAGACCACGTGCCAGCCGACGACACACGCGAGCAGAAAGACCGTCAGGTGTTGCACGAGCTCGGGGTTCGCGAAGAGCCCCACGGGCGTGAGGAACGCGAGCGCGAGGCCCATCCCGATCCGCGCAGGCCATGGACTCTCGGGGATCTCCGGCAACGCGCGTGCGTGCGCGGGCGGCTTCGTCGGCGCCGGCGCGCCGCCCCGGATCTCGGGCCGCGGCGGAGGCCACTTGAGCTCACCGTCGAGCAAGACCAGCATCCCGCGCTGGATCTCGTCCTCGAGCGAGATCTCCCACGTCTTCTTTTTGCCCATGATCTCGTCGAGCAGGTTCGCGATCGTCATCGCGTAGAGCTCGCTCGCCTGGAGGGCCATCCGGCTCGTGAGATCCGTGTGTCCCACGATCGTCACGCCGTACCGCTCGACCGTACGATCACGCTCGGTCAGCGCGCAGTTGCCGCCCTGCTCGGCCGCGAGATCCACGATCACCGAGCCGCGGTGCATGCCCACCACCGCGCCCGACGTGATGAGCTCCGGGGCCTTTTTCCCTGGGATGAGCGCGGTCGTGATCACGATGTCGCTCGTCCGGCAGTGCTCGGCGATGAGCTGCTGCTCGGCCGCGAGATAAGCATCGCTCACCTCCTTCGCGTAGCCGCCCTGGCCCTCGCCCGTCTCGCCCTGGAACTCGAAGGGGACGAACTCCGCGCCCATGCTCGTGACCTGCTCGCGCACGACGGGGCGCGTGTCGAAGGCCTTCACGATCGCGCCGAGCGCGCGCGCCGCGCCGATCGCCGCGAGCCCTGCGACGCCCGCGCCGATGATGAACACCTGCGCCGGCTTGATGCGCCCCGCGGCCGTCACCTGCCCGCCGAGCAGGCGCCCGTAGTGCGACGCCGCCTCGATCACCGCTCGGTAGCCGTTCACGTTCGCCATCGCGCTCAGCGCATCGAGCTTTTGTGCGCGCGTGATCCGCGGGACCGCGTCCATCGCGAGCACCGTCGCTCCACGTTTCCCGAGCCTCTCGACGAGCTCCTTGTTTTGCGCGGGCCAGAGGAACGAGATGAGCTTTTGCCCTGCCCGCAGCTCGTCCGCCTCGTGGTGCCCCGTCTCCGGGTGCGTCGTCGGTGGGCGGACCTTCGTGAGGATTTCCGCCTCGCGGAACACGTCCGCCGCGGTGGGCACGATCCGCGCACCTGCTTCTGCGTAGGCTGCGTCCTCGAACCCTGCGGCCGTGCCTGCGCCGCTCTCCACGATCACCTCGAAGCCCATCTTGGCGATCCGCCCGACGGACGCGGGCGTCGCCGAGACGCGCCTCTCGCGTGGCTCGATCTCCTTCAGCACCCCGAGCGACAGAGGGTTCGGCTCGCCTTCGGCCTTCTTTGCCCCTGATCCTGGCGTCTGTGCCCCGCTCAAAGGTTCCGCGGGAGGCACGGGCTTCGCACCTGCCTTGACTTCTTCGACCATTGCGGCGCGCAGTGTACGGGAAATCTACGATGCCGGGGTAAACTCACGGGGTGGCTGTCGTCGTTCGTGTCATCGAGGAGGCCGGTCAGCGGCTCGTGTTGCGTGATCTCGGGACGCACCACGAGCTCCTGCTCGGTCAAACCCCCATCCTTTCCAGCAAAGCCCTCGAAACCGAGCGGGCGTTCGGCGCCCTCGCGGGGTCCGTCGGGGCGGACCGTTCGGCGCGGATCCTCGTCGGGGGTCTTGGGTTCGGCGCGACGCTCGCCGCGGTCCTCGCGGCTGTGGGGCCCGAGGCGCGTGTGGTCGTCGTGGAGAAGCTCCGCGCCGTGGTGGACATCGTCCGCGGCGAGCTCTCGCATGTGGCTCCGGGTGTGCTCGACGATCCCCGCGTCGAGCTCGTGAACACCGACGTCTCCGAGGAGATCAGCCGCCGCTCCGATCTCGATGCGATCCTCCTCGACGTCGACAACGGCCCTGGCTGGGCGTCGTTTCGCTCGAACGCGCGCCTCTACACGCAAGCCGGCCTGCGCCTCGCGTACGAAGCTTTGCGCCCCGGCGGCGCCTACGCCGTGTGGAGCGGGTATCCTGCCGACGCCTTCCTCGCCGAGCTCCGCAAGGCCGGCTTCGCGCCCTCGATCGTGCCCCTCCACGAGCGTGGCCTCGTGCGCGCGCGGGCCTACGTCGGGCGACGTCCCTCGGGTTGAAGGAGCGTCTTACTCCCCTTTCGGGGTGAGGTTCGACGACGCGTGAAACCGGATCTCGACCTCCTTCGCGCCAAGCGCCCTCGCCAGCGCCGAGAGCTGCCGCTCCGCTTGCGCCCGCGCGCGCTTCATCACGTCGGGCGTCCGCGCGGCCGCCACGATCGCGCGCTGCGCTTGCCACCGCGCGGCCGCGTCGAGCTGCGCGTTGCGCCGCGCCCAC
>JANMGF010000107.1:0-2608 GCA_031374535.1 Polyangium sp. (in: bacteria) | reverse complement strand
GTCGCGTCCGGCCGTACGCGCGCCGAGGCGATCGCCCGGCTCGACGAGGCGCTCGCCCTCACCACGCTCGAGCTCGTGGGGCACGCCGGTCCGGCCGCGACGAACCTGCCCTTCCTGCGCCAGGTGCTCGCCGCACCGGCCTTCGTGGGCGGCCGGTACGACACGCTCTTCGCGGAATCGCTCGCAAAAGAGAAGCGGTGATACAACTTTCCGCACGATGAGCGAAATCCTCACCCGCGCCCAGCGCTGGCTCGACGCCGACCCCGATCCCGACACCCGCGCAGAGCTCGAAAGGCTCGTGGACCTCGCGGCTTTCGCCGAGGACGCAGCCCAGAAGGCGAGCGCGTTGCGTGACCTCGGCGAGCGCTTCGCAGGCCCGCTCGAGTTCGGCACGGCCGGGCTCCGGGGCATCATCGGCGCCGGCGAGACCCGCATGAACCGAGCGGTCGTCCTGCGGACCACGGCCGGGCTCGCGCGGTACCTGCTCGAGCATGACGAGGCCGCGGCGCGCTCGCGTGGCGTGGTCATCGGGTACGACGGACGGCGCATGAGCCGCGAGTTCGCCGAGGACACCGCGTGCGCCCTCGCCGCCGCCGGCATCCCTGCGATCCTCTCGCCCATCCCCTGCCCCACGCCCGTCACGGCGTACGCGGTCAGCGTGCTCTCGGCAGTGGCGGGCGTGATGGTCACGGCCAGCCACAACCCCCCCGAGTACAACGGCTACAAGGTCTACTGGGGCAACGGCGCGCAGATCATCCCGCCGCACGACAAGGGCATCGCCGCCGCGATCGACGCCACGCCGGCGGCGAAAGACGTGCCGCGCCTCGATTTCGCGACGGCCCGGGAGCGGAACCTCATTCGTTCGTTCCCAAACGATCTCGACGATCGGTACCTCGCCGCCATCCACGCGCTCGAAGTGCGACGTGACGGCGACAGGTCGTTCTCGATCGTGTACACGCCGCTCCACGGCGTGGGAAATCGGCTCGTGCGGGCGGCGCTCGCGGCGGCGGGTTTTTCCCGGGTGACCACGGTGCCGGAGCAAGCAGCGCCCGACGGCGCGTTCCCGACCGTGGCCTTCCCGAACCCGGAGGAGAAGGGCGCCATGGATCTCTCCTTCGCGCTCGCCGAGCGGGAGGGCGCGTCGCTCATCCTCGCCAACGATCCCGACGTCGATCGCCTCGCCGTGGCCGTGCGCCGCCCCGGTGGTGGCTACGTGCAGCTCACGGGCAACCAGGTCGGCACGCTCCTCGGCCATTACCTCCTGACGCACACGCCGGCCTGCCTCTCCGAGCCGACCGACGTCGAGGACGCAGCCCACAAGCTCGTCATCGCGTCCATCGTCTCCTCGCCCATGCTCGGCGCGATCGCGCGTGCGCTCGGGGTTCGTTACGAGGAGACGCTCACGGGCTTCAAATGGATCGCGAACCGCGCGATGGATCTCGAACGATCGGAGGGAGCGCGGTTCGTCTTCGGGTACGAGGAGGCGCTCGGGTACACGGTGGGCACGCTCGTGCGCGACAAGGACGGCATCGGCGCGGCGGTGCTCTTCGCGGAGCTTTCGGCCGTGCTTTTGGCGGGCGATCGGACCGTGCTCGACGAGCTCGAGGCCCTCGCGCGTCGTTACGGCCTCTACGCGAGTGGCCAGCGTTCGGTGACCTTGCCTGGGACCGAGGGCCTCGCGGAGATCCAGGCCGCGATGGATCGGCTGCGCGCCTCGCGTCCTTCCCGCGTCGGACCGCTCGCGGTGCTCTCGCAATCGGATTTCCAGGCCCAGATCCGCACGTTGCCGGACGGCCTCACCGAGCCTCTGACCCTGCCGCGCAGCAACATGATCGCCCTGGATCTCGAGGGTGGCAGCCGCATCATCGCGCGGCCGAGCGGGACGGAGCCGAAGATCAAGTTTTACTTCGACATCCGCGAACCCATCACGCCGGGCGAGGCCGTCTCGGCGGCGGAGGCGAGGGCAAACGCGCGGATGGCCGAGCTCCAGAAGGCCCTCGCCGCCCTGGTCGGCGTGTAGCCGACTTCCCGAAGCACGTCCGTAAGCGCGGCGTTTCTCAGCGTTTCGGCGCGGGCCCGAAGAAACTCACGCCTCGCAGGTTCTCGTCGATCCGGAGCGGGTGCTGGATCGGCGGAAAGACCCGCTGCTCGCAATCGTGGTGCTCGCACAACCTGCACGTCACGCCCACCGGCACGAGCGCCTCGTTGCTCTCCACGTCCACCCCGTCCGAATACACGAGCTGCCGCGCGAACCTCGCCTCGCATCCGATGCTGACGGAGAGCATCGAATGCGGCGCATGATATCCGCCGCGATCATTGCGCACCGTCCGCGCGATGCAGAAATACTTCGTCCCGTCCGTCATGCGCGAGAGCTGCACCCGGATCATCCCCGGCGTCAGGAACGCCGTGTGAACGGCCCATCGCGGACAGGCCCCGTTGAACCGCGCGAAACGGATGCCCGATCCGCTGAAACGCTTCGAGATATTGCCCGCGATGTCGATGCGGAGAAAGTGAAAGGGCACGCCCTCGGCGCCGGCTCTGCGTAACGTCGTCAGGCGGTGACAGACCTGCTCGAAGCTCGTGCCGAAGCGATGGGCGCAGAGCTCGA
>JANMGF010000103.1:0-1872 GCA_031374535.1 Polyangium sp. (in: bacteria) | reverse complement strand
CGAGGAAGGTGATCAGGCCAAAGGAGAGCGGGATTTTGCGCATGGGAACCTCCGGATGGGGTGAAGGGGGTGTCTCGAAGCATGGGTCTGACGGCCTGCAAAGTGGGACGATGGTGGGTGAGCACGAGTTCGACGGGCTGGAACGGGGAGGGGCCCGGTCGGCATGGGTGGCCCCCTCGGACGGCCAGACGCGCTTTCGCCTCCAAACGCCGTCATCTGAGCCAGCACTTCCGCTGTCGCCTCCCCTTTCGCCCTCACCTGCCCCCGCGCACGCCCCGCACCCCCCCGGATCACCCCTGCCCTCCCCCCGGCGCGCCCTGCCCAGGGCCCGATCCTCCCGGATCCACGTCCCCACACGCCGTGACCTGAGCCGGTCGACGCCTCGCCTCAGCCACGACGCCCCGCGACCTCCTCGAATCCGCTCTCTCCCGCCCCCTTCACCGCGTGTCTTGACCTGGTCGAGTTGTCGCTCCCGCGCGTCGCGCCCCCGCTTAGGGTCGCGTCCGTTCGCCTTAGATTCTCCCCGACGAAGGGAGGGTTCCATGACGAATACAACGAAGCTCTCGAAGCGTGGCCCGTGGCTCGCCGTGGTCGCGACCTGCGTGATGTCGGCCTTTTCCGCGCCCGCCTTCGCGGCGGAGTCCCAGATCGGTCAGCAGCCGGCAAAAGCGGCGAAGTCCGCGGTATCACGCACCGTGACCGTCGCGGGCCTGGGCGAGGTGATGGTAGCGCCCGATTCGCTTCGCACGCGTATCTCGATTCGGGCCCGCGCCGAGACGCTGGAACAAGCTCGGCGGGAGGTCGCGAGCAAGACGCGGTCGGTGATGCAGGCGCTGGAGACCCTCGGAATCCCGGCCTTGCAGGTCCGGACCGTGGAAATCACCGTGACCCCGATCCCGGAACGACAGAAGCAACCGGACGCGGCCACGCCGCCCCGGATCATTGGTTACGAGGCGGAAAGCACGCTCTCGGTCGCCCTCCGGGGCGTCGCGCCCGACACCCTGCGCTCCCTGGGCCCGAAGATCCTCGATACCGCGCTGGCCGCGGGCGCCAACGTCGTCGGCGGGATCGATTTCTTCCTGAGCAAGCCGCGCGAGGCGCACAGGCTGGCGCTCGCGGCGGCGGTGCGCGACGCGGAGCAGAATGCCAAGGTGATGGCCGGCGCGGCGAGGGTCAAGCTGCACGGGCTGAAGACGCTCTCGACCGAGGGCGGGCAAACCTACGAATACGCGCAGCAGGCCAAATACGGCGCGGACGAAGCAGGCGCGATCGGATTCCCCGTCGAGCCCGGAGAGATCCGCGTGACCACCCAGGTCACGGCGACCTTCGTGTTCACGAAATAGGCAAAGGAAGGGGGGACCATGAAGTATTCGATTCTCGTGGGATTGGCGGTTGGTTCGTTCGCGGCGACGACCCTGGTTCCCGCCCGAAGCTCGGCGCAGCCGGCCGTCGGCACCTACGAACTCAGGGCGAGCCACAGCGACATGTGCCTGGATATCAGGAGCTCCAGCACGGCGGCCGGCGCCGCCCTCGTGCAGGCCGATTGCTCGGGCGTCGATAGCCAAGAGTTCCGGGTCGCATCGGCACCTGCCGGAGGGTATTACCTGATCGCCGATCACACCGGCCAATGCCTCTCCCTGCAGGGAGGGAGCGTGGAACCCTGGACGCCGCTCGTCCAGGAGCCTTGCCGCTCGGGGGCGACGCAGACGTGGCGGTTCCAGGTGTCCGAGATGGGCGGCTACAGCATCGTGTCCCGCCACTCCGGCCTTTGCATGGCCGTCCGCGCGTCGAGCATGGAGAGCAATACCCAGGTCGTCGCATTCCCGTGTCACGGTCGCGCGAATCAGGTCTTCCGGATGTACCGGACGCGAT
>JANMGF010000098.1:0-1942 GCA_031374535.1 Polyangium sp. (in: bacteria) | reverse complement strand
TCGAGCACGACCGCGCCGAGCTTCGCGAGGGCTGCGCCGTCCCCCCGTTTTCCGCAGCGGAAAACAGCGGCCCGATCCCGTCTTTCTTTCGTCACGTCGAGCACTTACACGGTATCCGTCCTGTCACCCCCATTCTTCCGCTCGAGCGTTCGGCCATGCATTCATGTGTCTTCGAAGGAGGAGCCTATGGCTACGAGGACGACCAAGGCCGAGCGCCGGTGGAGGCGCATCGTGGATAAGTGGCGGCGTAGCGGCCTTTCGGCGCGCGCGTTTGCGGAGCAGCATCGAATCAGCGCCGTCACGATGTACTGGTGGAGCAGCCGACTGGGCAGGCGGGATGCCGCGCAGGGCCCTTCCGCCGCGGCGGTGACAATGCCCAAATTTCTGCCCGTCGAGATCGTCGACGAGACCCCGCGCGTTTCGCTTTCCGCGCAGGCTGCCCTGGAGGTCGTTTTGCCGCGCGGCGAGGTGATTCGCGTGCCGCCGGGGGCCGACCTCACCCAGCTCGACCGTATTGTCGCTGCGCTGCGCGGGGGGCTCGCATGATCCCCGCACGGATGGCCATTTACGTCGCCACCGAGCGGCTCGATCTGCGCCGCTCGTTCGATGGGCTCTCGGGGATCGTGCGTGACATGCTGCGCGAGGATCCACTCTCCGGGGCCCTGTTCATGTTCTTCAACAAGGCGGCCGACCGGGTGAAAATTCTCTGGTGGGATCGGTCCGGCTATTGCTTGCTCTACAAGCGCCTCGAGCGCGGGACGTTCCGCGTGCCGCAAGGGCTCGAGCCCGGCGCCAGGAGCGTCGTTATCGAGGCCGCCGAGATGGCCAGGATCCTCGAAGGCATCACCCTCCCCCCCGCTAAACGGCGCATCCAGACGCGGGCGGCCTGAGCGCCGTACGGTCCGGTAAAACTTTCCTCTTTACAAGTCGGCGCGGGGCGAGTAAACGCGCCTCCCGTGACGTTTGGCGAGCTTGAATCGCGGGTCGAGGACCTGCAGAAAAAGCTTTTGCGCGCGGCCCACGAGCGCGACGAATATCGCAAGCTCTACGAGCTCGCCAGCATCGAGCTGGAGCGACTGCGCCGACACATCTTCGGCCAGAAGGCCGAGAAGGTCGATCCCGCGCAGATGCAGCTCGCGCTCGACGCAGTCGTGCAATCCATTCGTGGCCTGACGACAAACGCCGACCAAGCATCGTCCACGCCAAACCCTGCGCCGGACGCGAGTGGGCCACGTGGCGAGACGTCGCCGCCCACGACCGCTGCTCCGCCGAAGTCCAAGGAGCGCAAGGTCACGCCGCACGGACGGCAGAATTTACCGAAGCATCTGCCCGTCGAGGGTCGAGATCCTTCCGCCCGAGGCACCCATTGTCCGGTGCATGGCCGGGCCCGGGATGCTCGCGCACGTGCTCGTCAACAAATACTGCTACCACCTGCCATTGCACAGGCAGGAGAGGATGTTCGAGCACCAAGGAATCTCGCTGGCGCGCTCGACCCTCTGCGGTTGGGTCGCCGCGAGCGCCGGGCTGCTCGCATATGTCGTCGAGGCGATGGCCAAAGACGCGCCGAGCTCTCCCTGGATCGCAATCGATGCGACAGGCGTGCTCGTGCAAGCCAAGGAAAAATGTCGCCGCGGCTATTTCTGGGTGCTCGTCGCCGGGCAGGATCACGTGCTCTTTCGCTACACGCCGCGACATACCCAGGACGGTCCGAAGAGCTTTCTGCGCGGCTACAAGGGGTATGTCGTGGCCGACGCGCACAGCGTCTATTAGCTGCTCTACCGCACCGAGGAAGTGACGGAGGTCGGCTGCTGGGCCCATAGCAGGCGACGCTTCTTCAAGGCGCTCTCGTCGGACAAGGAGCGCGCCCTGGTGGCTCTCGGTTTCATTGGTCAGCTGTACGGGGTCGACGCCGAGCTCAAAAAGAAAGAGCTCCCGCCGGCTG
>JANMGF010000092.1:0-3035 GCA_031374535.1 Polyangium sp. (in: bacteria) | reverse complement strand
CCGGCGCGCCGACGCCCTGGAACACGCTATCAGCGCGTCAGGGAAGGATGGCGGAAGCGGCGCGGCGCATCGTCCCCACCGAGGGGACCACGGCCGGGGGGGCCGGGGCGGCGGGGCGGCGGGCGCCCGTGGGTGTCGCCGGTGTTCTCGGACATGGGCCGGATGCGGACGCGCGGATCGCGCTCGTCCGGGCGCGCCGCCGAGCGGGCGAAGTCGGAGGCGACGGGCGTCGCGACCTCCACGCTGGAGGAGAAATCGCCGATGTGAATGGCGCCGACCTGATCGCTGCGGATGCCGCCGCGGCGACACACGAGCGCGAGGAGGCGGCGCGGATCGGCGCCGTGGCGTCCGCCCCAGCTCACCTGGAAGGGGACGAACGCGCTGTTATTCGGGGCATTCGGGGCATTCGGGGCATTCGGGGCATTCGGGGCATTCGGGGCGCCGCGGTGGGGGCGCTGCTCCGGGGGGCGGCGAGGCAGAGGCTCGTGCGGGACGAGCGGGGTCACCGGGAGAGGCGCCGAGGGGCCCGTGTGGCGGGAACGGCCGAGCAGCGTGGCGACGAGCTCGGCCGGATCCATGTCGGCGAGGAGCGAGGCGGCGAGTTCCTTCAGACGAGGATCGACGGGCTCGGTCGCCGGGGCGCGGAGCTCGGCGGCGAGGCGCATGTCGGCTTCGCGGAGCACGTCCTCGGGCGAGGGCGCGGGTGACCAGGTGCCGCGGATGCCGGCGCCGCGGAAGAGGCGGGCCACGTAGTCGCGGGCCTGGGGCGGGACGATCATCACGCTCGTGCCCTTGCGGCCGGCGCGGCCGGTGCGGCCGCTGCGGTGGGTGAAGGTCTCGGGGTCGCTCGGGGGATCGGCGTGGATGACGCGGCCGACCTCGGGGATGTCGAGCCCACGCGACGCGACGTCGGTGGCCACGAGCGTGGTCACGTTGCCCGAGCGGAAGGCCCCGAGGGTGCGGGTGCGCTCGCGCTGGTCGAGCTCGCCGCTCAGCGCGCGCGCCGAGAAGCCTGCTTGCCCGAGGCGCTCGGCGAGATCGGAGGCGCCCTCGCGGGTGCGGACGAAGATGAGCGCGCGCTCCGTGGGGGCGAGCAGGAGGAGGTTCACGATGGCGGCGTCACGCTCGTCCGGCCGCACGAGGTGCGCGACGTGGGTGATGTCGAGGTTGGCCTCGCCGAGGCTCGTGCCCTCCACGGCGACGGCGTCCTTCTGGTAGCGGTTCGCGAGGGCCGAGACCTCCCGCGAGAACGTGGCCGCGACGAGGTGCGTGCGGCGCTCCTCGGGCATCTTGCCGAGGATGGTCTCGAGCTCCTCGCGGAAGCCCATGTCGAGCATCTGATCGGCCTCGTCGAGGACGGCCGCGGCGACCCGCGAGGGATCGATCGCGCCCCGATCGAGGTGATCGACGAGCCGGCCGGGCGTGCCTACGACGACGAGCGGCCCCTGCCGGAGCGCGTGGAGCTCTTGCGGAATGCTGGTCCCGCCCGTGACGGCGCAGACGGTGACGCCGAGGGGCTTGAAGAGCCACGACAGCTCGCGTGCGAGCTGGGCGGCGAGCTCCCGGGTCGGGGCGATCACGATGGTGGCAGGGGTGGCCGCAGCGGAAGTCTTGGGAAGGGTCCCCTCCGCGCTCGCCCGCTCCGCCACGATGCGCTCGAGCTCCGGGGCGAGGACGAGGCCGATGGCGACGGTCTTGCCCGACCCGGTCTGGGAGAACAGGCGCAGGTCACGACCTACGTGGGCCGGGTCGAGGACGGCTTCCTGGATGGGGGTGAGGGTCGAATACCCGCGGCTCTGGAGGGCTGCGGCGAGGAAAGGGGACAGGGCGTCGATCATCAGGCCTTCGAGCGGGGTCGGGGGCTAGAGCTCGGTTCGTCCGAGCGGCGCCCCCCGGCGTTGCAAAGCCGCGCACCGTAGCAGCTCGGACGACCCCTTGCCCGGAGTTTCGTCGGCCGAACCGCGGATCCCGGTCGGAAGCGCCCGGCCGGGCCTCCAAGTGGCATTCGCGTTGCAGTCTGGGAGGCGATCCGAGGCGAGGACTGTGGGGACGTCGCCGACGTTGCCGACGCCGACGCCGCCGCCGCCGCCGAGCAGCGCGGAAGCGGCCGGGGCTACCACGTCCTCGATCGCCCGCTCCATCGTGGCACGAAGCACGGCCGCTTCCGGCCGCCCGTGCGCCTCGAGCGCCCCCGTCCCGCCCGCCGCGATCCCCATCGTGGGTTTTGTCGAAAGCGCCTTCGCGAAGGCCGCCGCGACGGCCTGCGCCACCGCGGAGTCCCGGCTCCGAAGTGCCCACGCCACGGTCCTCCACGCGAGCTCCGCGTGCCTCGCCTCGTCCTCGGCGATGGCCGTGAGCGCCGCCCGCACGGCCGGATCCGTCGCCCGTGCGGCTTGCTCGGCCGCCAGCAGGCTCGCGAGCGTCTCGCCGATGCAGCCCTCCTGCACGGCGCGCGCGGCGACGTCTGCGAGGTCCGTGCTCACCTCGAGCGAACCTCCGGCGAAGGGGAAGGTGCCCGGCCCGAGGGGCTCGCCCGCGTAGGCCGAGGCCAGGGCGAAGGCGAGGCGCGCGTGGCGAACCTCGTCGAGCGCCGCGTGGTGCGCGCGTTCCACGAGCTCGGCAGGCGCCCCGACGGCGAGCAGCTCCAGGGCGAAGCGGCCGAACGAGGCGACGGACGCGTGCTCGAGGAGGCCGTCGTGGGTCCAGGCTGCGGCGAGGAGGGCGCGCTCCTCCGTGGACAAACCGGCGAGCGCGGGCGCGGGTGACGTGGTTTCGAGCCAGGTCGAGCGACCCGTCGAGAGCTCTGCCGTGCGCGCGCGGCCTTCCACGAGGAAGGGACGGCCGACGCCGCAGTCCTCGTTACGTACGGCGAAGCAACACTCGCCTGCGGCGAACGTCCCGTCGGTCAGGACGGTACGCATGCCCCCGCAGCCGAAGAGCAGGTACGGAAGCGCTTCCTCCTTCGACGGGCAAGCGGGCACCATCGAGCCCCCCGCGCCCCCGCTGCCGCCAGCGCCCCCGCTGCCGCCAGCGCC
>JANMGF010000047.1:0-5709 GCA_031374535.1 Polyangium sp. (in: bacteria) | reverse complement strand
GCTCACCGGTTTCGTGGGACAGATGACGATGAATTCCATCATCATGCATGGCTTCCTCGTCCCCCGCGCCAGCGACGGGAACCGCACCCAGATTGCGACCTTTTTGATCAACTTCTTCACGCGGTTCAATTCGGACGTCGTCAAGGTCGGGCTCGAGTTCGGCGCGAAGAGCTGATTCGTCCCGCCAATCGGGTCGGCTCGCTGCCTCGCCGCGGTCCTGAAGCGAACCACGCGACCGCTCGGCCGCGCGAGGCAGTCGACCACAGATTGCACCACGACAACCCGTCGATCGCCGATGGGAGCTCGCCATGACGACACGGCAACCTTCCGTCGGATCCTCGCTCGAGCGCGCGCTCGTGGCTCTCGAAAAGATGGAGGCCAAGCTCGTCGCCGTGGAGCGGTCCCGATCGGAGCCGCTCGCGATCGTCGGAATGGGGTGCCGTTTCCCGGGGGGCGCCAATGACCCGGCCGCGTTTTGGCAAATGCTCCGCGCCGGGACCCATGCGGTCATCGAGATCCCTGCAGAACGGTGGGGCCATCACGCGGTGCGACCGCAACCAGCCGCGCGGTGGGGTGGGTTGCTGGAGAACGTCGATCAATTCGACCCCCCATTTTTCGGTCTCGGCGCAAACGAGGCGAACGACATGGATCCCCAGCACCGCCTGCTGCTGGAGGTCACCTGGGAAGCGATCGAGGACGCGGGCATCACGCCCGGTCGGCTGCTCGGAAGCAGGACCGGTGTCTTCGTCGGAATATCGTCGCACGATTACGGCGATATGCTCGCCCAGTCCGCAGCCGAGCCTCGTGCCTATGTCGCCACGGGCAATTCCACCTCGTTGGCCGCGGGCAGGATCGCCTATGTTCTGGGTCTGCGCGGCCCCTGCACGATCGTCGACACGGCCTGCTCCTCGTCGCTCGTCGCCCTGCACCTGGCCTGCCAGAGCTTACGTCGAGGCGAATGCGACGCCGCGATCGTCGGGGGGGTGAACCTCCTCCTTTCGCCGGCCAACTCGAACCTGCTCGCATCGCTCCAGATCCTTTCCCCCGACGGGCGCTGCCGCACCTTCGATGCGGGCGCGAATGGGTACGTGCGCGCCGAGGGCGCCGGGGTCGTGGTGCTCGAGCGGCTCTCCGACGCGCAGCGGTACGCCGACCGGATATGGGCTCTCGTCCGTGGGACGGCCATGAACCAGAACGGCCGCGCGACGAGCCTCACGGCGCCCAACGTCCAGACGCAGACGGACGTCATCCGCGCCGCGCTGGAGAATGCGCGCGTCGCACCCGAACGCGTGGGATATGTCGAGGTGCATAGCAATGGCTCGCCGCTCGGGGATCCCGTGGAGCTCGAGGCGCTCCGCCAGGCGCTCGGAAAGCCGCGCGCGGATGGCTCGCCATGTGTCCTGGGCTCGGTGAAGACATACATCGGGCACGCGGAGGCAGCCTCGGGCATGGCCTCGCTCGTCAAGACCGTGCTCGCGCTGAACCACTATACGATCCCGAGAAATCTTCATTTCGAGACCCTGAATCCGAACGCATCGCTCGACGGCACCCCGTTCGTCCTCCCGTTGTCGGAGGTCCCGTGGAAGAGGGGCGCCGCGCCGCGGATCGCCGGGGTCAGCGCGACGGGCCTCAGCGGGGCCAATGCTCACGTCCTCCTCGAGGAGCCCCCTCACGCCCCCCGCAAGGACGACAAACCCGAGAGGTCGGCGCACGTCTTCGTGTTGTCCGCGAAGACGGCTGGTGCTTTGCGGGATCGGGCCAAACAAATGCTCCGGCACCTCCCTGCGCACCCGGAGCAATCGCTCGGAGATACGTGCCATACGCTCGGCGCAGGACGGGCGCATTTCGAACACCGATTCGCTGCGGTCGTCGCCACCCACGCGGATTTGATCGAAAAGCTCATCGATTTCGTCGATGAGGCACCGGGCGCCTATGTGAAAGGACGCGTGGAGAGTGCCTCGGCGCGCAAACGCGTCGGGTTCGTGTTCACCGGGAGCGCGGCGCAGGCAAAAGGCACGCTGGAGAAGCTCGACGCGGCGCCGCCCGCGCTCCAGGCAGCCCTGCGACAGGCCGACGACGCCGTGCATGAGCAGGTCGGGCGCCGCGTGCTCGCGACCTTGCAAGACGACGCGAGCGGACGCCCGCCGGGCCACTCCGTGGATGCGGAGCTCGGGCTGTTCGTCCTGCAATACGCGTTGGTCGAGCTCTGGCGTTCGTGGGGAATCGAGCCCTCGATGGTGATCGGCGAAGGCACGGGCGAGTGCGTCGCAGCGTGGGCCGCGGGGGTGCTCGATCTCGGGGACGCCATCACGCTCGCAGAGGCGCGCGCGCGTCTCGCGGAGAGCGACGGGACGGGCCTGGCGCCCCTCGCGCGGGCGCTCGCGAACATCAAGCTCCTGAGCCCGCGGCGAAACTTGATCCCGAGCCTCGGCGGAGCCTTCTCCGCGATGTCGCTCGGCACGAGCGCCTACTGGGAGCGCCAGGTTCGCCAGGCATTCGATCCGTCACCGGCGATCGGCACCGCTGCGTCGCAGGGATACACGGGTTTCCTCGAAATCGGCCCCGGAGCTGACAAACTCATTCGTCCGACGTCTCCAGGCGAGGCCCCGCCCGTGGTCGCCTCGCTACGTACCGACCGTCCGGCAATTCGCGCGCTGCTCGAGGCGCTCGCGACGCTCTACGTACGTGGCGTGGACGGGCGCTTCGAGGGCATCGACGCGCCGCATTCTTACAAGCGCATCGGCTTGCCGACCTATCCATTCCAGCGGCAACGATATTGGTTTGGCACGAGCACCCAGCCGGCAACGGAGCGCGCAGCGCCCGACGGACATCCCCTCCTCGGCCATGCGCTCGATCCCCGCGCGGATCGCCCCGAGATGCGCACGTGGGAGATGCTTCTCGACGAATCGAACCGATTAACCATCGGGACGCGACGGGTCGCAGGGGTCACCCGCATTTCCACGGCCGGCCTCGTCGAGGTGGCGTGCGCTGCGGCGCGCGAGATCTTCGGCGACGCGCCGTGGGAGGTCGATCTCTCGCTCGGCGACCCGCCCGCCCTGCACGATCGAGATCCAGGGAGCATGCAGGTCATCGCGGTCCCGGAGGGCGATCGAAAGGCCTCCATCGGCTTTTTTTTCCGTGAGCGAAGCGGCGCTCCGTGGAGGCGTATCGCGCAGGGCTCCGTCGAACCTGCGCTCTCGACCGACGACGAGGATATCGCTCCGCCCAGCATGCGACCCGGGCGCCGGCAGGGAGTGGCCATGGCGCTGTGGGAGCGCCGGCTCGAGGCCTTTGGCATCGACACGGATACCTTCCACGTCGATCAGGTCTGGCGGAGGGATGCCGAGACGCTGGCCCGTGTGACGCTGTCGAATGCCCGATCCGCGACGTCTTTCTTGCGCGCCGCGGCTGCCATTGCCTCGATTACGCACCCCGCCGTGTATGGTCGCGCCTGGATGGTCGAGGCCGTGGACGGCGTCAGCCTGCGTCCCCTGTCGGCGAACGGCCGCTCGTGGCTACGGCTCAACTGGCTCACGAATGACGGTTTGTCCAGCCGGGTGAGCGTGGAGCTCGTCAGCGAGGACGGGGAGGTCGCAGGAACGGTGCGGCGTGTCGACCTGCGCGCGGAGGATCCCGCCACCGCGCTTCTCGCGGCCAGGAAGGACCCGCTGGAAGACGCCATCACCGAATGGGTTTGGCAGGAAATGCCCCCGGTCTCGTCGATTCCTCCGGCAAAGCGGCGGTGGATCGTCCTCGCGGACGCGGGTGGGGTCGGCTCCGCCCTCACCAGGCAGATCGAGGCCACGGGGGGAACGGTCATCACGCTGCGGGCCGCCGATATCCAGCAAAACATCGACCGCCTGGATATGGTGCTCGCGGTATCCGGGCCCTTCTTCGGCATCGTGCATCTGGGCGCGCTCGACGCGGCTCCGAACGAGGAGCTCTCCCCCGCGGCGCTCGAGGATGCGCTGCGACGGGGGCCTTTGACGCTGCTTTCGATCATCGATCGCCTCGCGACGCAGGTATACGTCCCCCGGCTCTGGATCGTCACGCGCGGAGCGCAGGCCGCAGGCAATACGAAGCCGGCCCTTGCGCAAGCCGCCTCCTGGGGCCTCGGTCGCACCTTGTCTCTCGAGCGCCCGGACATGTGGGGCGGCATGATCGATCTCGACCTGGAAGCGAGCGCGGGAGACGCGCTGCGACTCGCACAGGTGCTCGCCAACCCGGGGTCGGAGGATCACCTCGCGCTTCGAGGCGAAAAACGTTATGCCGCGCGGCTCGCGCGAGCAACGATGCCCCCCCAGCCGACGATCGAGGTTCGTCCGGACCGAACCTATTTCGTGACCGGCGCGTGGAGCTCGCTCGGCGCAGAGGGCGTCCGCTGGCTCGTCGAGCGCGGCGCGCGGAGTTTGCTCCTCGTGGATGGCGCCGGGCCTGGCGATACGTACGAACGCGAGCGCCGCGCGATTGGAATACGGGCGCTCGAAGAACGAGGGATCACGGTGGCCGTCGCCCACGTGGACCTCACGGATGCAATCGCCATGCGCGAAGTCCTTTCGCGCGCGCCCTTTCCTCTCGGCGGGATCGTCCACGCGGCGGGCGCCCGGGAGGACGGCTTGCACCGGCTCACGAGCCGGGAAGCAATGCATGCGCTGCGGACGACGCACCGGGGAAAAGCGCTCTCCCTCCTTGCATTGCACACGCTCACCACGGTGCTTCCCGTCGATTTCTTCATCGTCTTCTCGTCGACGACCGCGGCCCTGGGCTGGGAAGGTCTGGGGGCCGATGCGGCCGCCGCCGAATTCGTCGACGCTCTGGCACGGCTCCGCCGCCAGGCGAATCTCCCCGCGACGATCATCCATCTGGCATTTCCTGACGAACCTCGCCCCGGCCGCACGGAGCACGATCTCGCGCAGCTCGGCGCTGGGCTCCAGGGAATGCCCCCGTCCCTCGCGTTCCAGGCAGCCGAGCGGATGGTGTCGAATGAACGGGCCACGTCCATGGTCGCGTGGGTGGATTGGAATCTCTTCGAGCATTCGCACCCCGCACGAACGGGACGACCCCTGTTCGAGGCGTTGAGCGCCACGCGCGGCGCGAGGACGGGCGCCGCAACGCTGAAGAGGCGCGTCGGGGCCGCCGAGCCCGAGCAGGCGCGGCGGCTGGTGGAGAGCGTCGTGCGCGGCGAGGTCGCGCGAATCCTCGGCGCGAGTCCGGGGGATTTGCCGACGAACGATCTGGAGCTGTCCACGATCGGCATGGATTCGATCATGGGAGTCCAGCTTCTCACGAGCATCGGCGCCGCGTTCAGCGTGAACCTGCCCGTGAGCAGCTTGCTCGCACACCCCACCATCGAGGGGCTTTCGCGCCGCGTGCTCGGGAGCCTGCGTCGCAGCGACGATGACGCGGCCACGGTCGGACCTTCGAGCCGGTATGGGCTGCTCGTCGAGCTGATCCGCGAGGGGACGAAGCCCCCGTTTTTCCTGACACCTCCGTTCACGGGTTCTGCCCTCTTCTATCAATCCCTCGCGCAGCAGCTCGGGACGGAGCAGCCCTTCTACAGCTTCAACGCGCCCGGTGTGGACACCGACGCTTTGCCGTGTGACCGGGTCGAGGTCCTCGCGACACGATTCATCGCTGCGATGCGGCAGGTACAGCCGCGCGGCCCCTACCATATCGGCGGGTATTCGTTCGGCGCGCTCGTCGCCTTCG
>JANMGF010000041.1:0-3341 GCA_031374535.1 Polyangium sp. (in: bacteria) | reverse complement strand
TCGAAGCTGACGCCCGCGCCGAGCTGATCGGCGCCCGCCGTGTCGCCGAGCTGCTTGGCAAATCGGAGCGCGCCGTCGGGCTCGAGCACGAGGAGGAAGGCATCCATCGACGAAGCGCTGGTGAGCGTCGTGCCCGAGATCGTGATCGATCCGCCGAAGGAACCCGTCACGGCGACCTCGCCCGAAGGACCCACCGCGACCGCATGCGCGCGCTGCACGAATAGGTCGTCGCCGATCTTGACGCGCCATTCCGGCGTCCCGTCCACGCCCGAGAGCCGCGTCACGAATCCATCGCCGCCGCCCGCGGAAAGGAGAGCGCCGCCGCCCAGATCGAGGAGACCATCGAACTCGCCCGCCACGACGACGTCGCCGTCCTCCGCGAATGCCACGCCGTGGGCCCGTTGCGCGGAGAGGTCCCCGAAGAGGCGGCTCCAGATGTGTTTGCCCTCGGAGTCGAGCACCGCCACGAACATGTCGGCGCCGCTCGCCATACGCGCGCCGCCTCCGAAGTCGATCACGCCCGACGCCTCGCCCGCGATGGCGATCCGGTTGTTGGGCCCGGCGGAGACGGCATTCGCGACCTGGACGTTCGCGTCCCCGAACGCCTTCGCCCAGAGCACGTCCCCCATCGAATTCAAGGCGACGACGAAGGGATCGAAGCCATTGGCCGCGCTCGTGATGACCTTGCCATTGCCGAAATCCATCGAGCCGTAGAAATCACCGGCGGCGATGACGTCGCCGGACGCTGCGACCGCGACGCCGCGCGCCACGGCACGCCCGCCCGTGGAGGGGACCTCGAGGGTCCACGTCACGCCGAGGTTCGCGACGCGCCGGTCGACATAAAGGTTTCCGGTATTGACGGTCCGGAAAACGACGTCGCCTTCGGCCACGCCCGCGGTCGCGTGTACGAGCCCGTTCGTCGCGACAGCAAATGCGACGTCCGAGAGCGCGCCGCCGAGCGAGGCGCCGAGCGAGGCGTTGCCCGTGCACAGGGGGGACGAACCGTTGCAATCCTCGTCGGCCGCGGTCGCGCAATCCTCGGGCGAGGCCTGCTGTTCGGAGAGACAGATCCCGAAGGAAAGGCCGTCGGCCTCGCAGGTCCGGATCCCCTTCGTGCATACGCCGGGCAGCACCGTCTCGCAGGGCAACGTGTCGCCCGGCTCGCAGAGGCACTCCGTGTCCCCACGAGCGAGGCCGTCGCAATCCTCATCGTCGGGCGTGAAGCAATCCTCCTTGATCGGCACCACCTCGTCGAGGCAGGCGCCGAAGGTGCGATCGATGCGACAAACGCGCGTGCCGGCTTCACATCGCCCGACGCCCGCCGTGCCGAGAGGGCCCGTGTAACAAGGCGCGGAGACGCCGACGATGCAGGGCGCGTCGGGGTCGATCGAGCCGTACACGTCGAGCGCGCAAGCGCCGGGGAGCGCCGCGGCGAAGAGCGAAACGAGCCCCATGACGGCGAGGCGCAGGCAAGTTCGTCTTCGGCTGACCATGAAAGGGCTCCTCGGGGCGAGGCCCCAGAGAAAAGCGAACGTATATCTTACGAAGCTTGGCCCCTCTGGATCAACTCTGCGGCGGTTCGGTCTCGGTCTCCGTCTCCGGCAGCGCGACCTTGATCCCCACGAGCCGCATGAGCCGGAGCGCGTTCGTGGTGGAGACGACGCCGGGCCGAAGCACGTAATCGAAGGTCATCTTCCCCTCCTCGACGTGCTCCTGGAAATGAACGTTCTTGACCCGGCCGTCGGTCTGCTGTTCGAGGTCCGCGAGCGCGAGATCGTGCGAGGTGACGGCGCCGATCGCGCCCTTGCCGAGGAGGTGGACGACGACGGCGCGCGCGCCGAGGTGACGCTCGCGCGAGTTGGTTCCGTGCAGGACCTCGTCGAGGAGAAAAAAGACGGGCTCGTCGCGATCGGCCGCGTCGATGACGGACTTGAGCTTCTCGAGCTCGGCATAAAAGTGGGACACGCCCTGCTCGAGCGAGTCGCTGATCCGCATGCTCGTGCGCACCGAGAGCGGCGTGATGCGAAGGGATCGCGCGCACACGGGCGCCCCGGTCTGCGCGAGCACGGCCGCGAGGCCCATCGAACGGAGCCACGTGCTCTTGCCGCTCATGTTAGAGCCGGTGACGAGCATGCCCTGGCCCGGCCCCTCGATCGTGAGGTCGTTGTCGCGTCGCGAGCGCGGCGGGATCAAGGGATGACCGAGCCGCTCGGCCACGAACCGCGGCGAGCCCTCCTCGACGATCGGATACGTGTACTCCGGGTGCTCGTAGGCAAAAGCGCCGAGGCTCGCGAGCGCTTCGATTTCGCCAAGCGAAACGAACCACGCGCGCACGTGGCGGCCCGCGCGGGCGCGAAACCGCTCGAGCGCGGCCATGCAGAAGACGTCCCAGAGCAAAAAGACGTTGGCGAAGAGGTGCACGAGCCCCGAGTGCCGCAGCTCCACGAAGCCGAGTACACGCTCGAACGAAGCGAGCTCACGCGAAGCCGAGGCGCCCTGTTCACCACCGAGCAAAGCGCCACGCAACGCGACGAGGCGCGGCGCTTCGAGCGGCTCGGCCTCGATACGCGCGAAGAGGTCGCGGTATCGGCCGAACGGGGATTCCTTCGAGGCCGCGCGCGAAAGCACGGGCTGGATCTTCGCGCCGAGGACGAAAAACACGACGAGCTGCACGACGAACGGCGCGAGGTACGCGCGGCGCAGCAGCGGAGGCAGGGCGTCTCCGAGCAAGTGCGAGAGCGCAAAGAGGCCCAGGGTGAGCGGCACGAGGACAAACGCCGCGCGCACGAGGGCTCGATCGAGGCCTCCACGAAGCGCAGGCTCGGCCTCGGCCCACGCGACGAGTGGCTCGGTGGGACGGCCACGCGTGCCCGCGGAGGCGCCGATCGCGGCGAGGTCTTCACGAAACGCGAGGAGGACGGCGAGCTCGCGTACGGCCCCTTGTCGCGCGGTGATCTCGGCGGGCGAGGCGCGCTCGGAGAGCCAGCGCGCGAGGGTGTCGGTGCCAGGCGCCGTGCGGGTCTCGTCGAGCAGCCGGAAGACCGAGGCGGATCCGAAGATGTCGAGGTCGATCGCATACGGATGTCCCGGCTCGGCCGAAGGCGCATTCGGCAAGAGCTCGGGCAATTTGCCGGCGAGCCGATCGAGCGAACGACCCACGATCCCAAGCCTCGTCTGGACCTCGGCCTCGCGGGCGACGAGCGAGCCGTGCGCAGCGACGACGCCGATGAAGACGAGCCACGCGAGGGCGACGAGTACCCAGCCGATCGTGGGCATCGGTCGGAAAAAACCGTATCCGAGGGATCCGAGGGCCACGAGGAACAGGAGGCCACGCAGCCCCG
>JANMGF010000039.1:0-6810 GCA_031374535.1 Polyangium sp. (in: bacteria) | reverse complement strand
GCACGTCCTCGCGCGCCGCCGCCACCGCCTCGCGCACGCCCGGGAAGGACGCGAGCGCGGCCTCCACCTCGCCGAGCTCGATGCGGTAACCCCGCAGCTTCACCTGTTGATCGGACCGCCCGAGGAACTCGAGCGTACCGTCGGCGCGAACCCTCCCGACGTCACCGGTCCGATACATGCGAGCGCCCGGATCGCCCCGGAAAGGATCCGGCAGGAAGCGTTCGGCGGTGAGGGCAGGCCTGCCGTGATAGCCGCGCGCCACGCAATCACCGCCGATATACAGCTCGCCCGGCACGCCCCAAGGAAGCGGCTCGAGCGCTCGATCGAGCACGTAAATGCGGTTGTGCGAGATGGGCGTGCCCAGCGGGACCACGCCTCCGGCCTCGTCCTTCACGTCGTGCGTCGCCGACCAGATGGTCGTCTCGGTCGGCCCGTACATGTTCATGAGCCCCGCAGGGACGATGGGACCCAGCTCGCCCGCGAGCGGCCCCGGGAACGCCTCTCCGCCGATCATGAGCCTCCGCAGCCCCCCGAGCGCGTCACGCGCCTCCGCGTCGAGCAGGAGCGCGCGCGCCATGGAAGGCGTGCATTGCAGGTGCGTCACGCCATACCGCCGGATCTGACCCGGAACCGTCACCGACTCGCCCCCTCCGCGCCTTGCCTCGCGCTCGCTCAGGCGTCGGAGCTGGTCGAGGGAGGGCAGGCTCTCGAGCACCGCGTCGGTGTCGATGCCGAAATCGACGAGGCATGCGATCTCGTCGACGCCGATCGCGCGGAGCCTCTCGACGAGCTCGAGGCTGCCACGCGGCGTGCCGAAGAGGCCGCTCGATTCGAAATACCTTTCGAAGGCGTGCTCGACGATACGATCGACGTCGTCTTTGCCGAGGGGTCCCGTCTCCACGCTCATCCCGAGGGACCGTCCGATCCCCTTCATGAGATCGAGCGAACTCCGGAGGTAGTTCTTGAAGGGGGCTTCCACACGCGCGCGGACGCGTGAGACGTCCGGATCGACATAGGTGTGGAGCATCAGGGTGACGTGCCCGCGCCCGTGCACGCCCGCCCCGCGGTAGGCCTCGCGATAGATGGCGATCTTTTCCGTGAGCTCTTCGACGCTCTGTCCGAGCAGGTGCGTGAGGACGCTGGCGCCGAGGGCCCCTGCGGCGCGGAACGTCTCGGGATTGCCCGCCGCCGTCATCCAGATGGGCAGCTCCGCTTGCACGGGCCGGGGCCGGAGGCGCACGTCGACGAGCTTGCCGTCGCCGCCGGGAAGTTGCACGGTTTCGCCGCGCCAGAGGCTGCGAAGGACCGCGAGGCCTTCCATCATAGCCTCCTTGCGCGACGCATACCGCTCCGGTGCGAAGACGAAATCATCGGCGTGCCAGCCCGACGCAATGGAGATTCCCACGCGCCCGCGCGAAAGGTTGTCGACGACGGACCACTCCTCGGCGATGCGTACCGGATGATGCAAGGGAATCACGACGCTGCCGGCGCGCAGGCGGACCCTCTCGGTGATCGTCGAAAGGGCCGCGCTCGTGACCGAGGGATTGGGGTACATGCCGCCGAACGCATGAAAGTGCCGCTCCGGCGTCCAGACCGCAGAAAAACCATTCCGGTCGGCGAAGCGCGCCCCCTCGAGCAGCAGGCGGTAACGATCTCGGCCAGGCGCGTCGGCGTCGTCGGCAAAGTAGAACAAGCTGAAATCGATGGGGTGCGACCGTCCACGGCGGCGCTCTGCGCGCAGCGTTGACGCCTCGTCGGCCTGGATCACGACCGTGAAACCTCGACACAACGTCCAGAGCAGCTCCAGCACCGAGATATCGAAGCTCACGCTCGTCACCGCGAGCCAGGTGCCCGGAGGCTCCGCTCCCAGCCGCTCATCCATGGCCGAGAAAAATCGCGTGACGGTCGCGTGCGGGAGCATCACCCCTTTGGGTTTGCCCGTGGAGCCGGAGGTGTAGATCACGTACGCGAGCTGCGCCGGGTCTTGCGCGTTCGCCTTCGACGGATCGTCGGGCGTGAGGGCCTCCTGCTCGAGATCCTCCATGTGCAGCTCGACGCACCCGGAGGTCGCGAGCGTTCCGGCGAGGTGTGCTTGCGTGACGAGCACACGCGCGCCTGCGTCGTGCACCATGTAGCGCAGCCTCTCGAGAGGATAGGACGGATCGAGCGGCACGTAGGCCCCGCCTGCGCCGAGGATCCCGAGCAGCGCCACGACGACATCGAGTGAGCGCTCGACGAGCACTCCCACACGCACGTCGGCCCCCACCCCGAGACCATGCAGGCGGGCGGAGAGCGCGCGCGCCCGCCGATCGAGCTCCGCATACGTCAAGGACGCGCCCTCGAAGACCACGGCCGTCGCGTTGGGCGTGCGCGTCGCCTGTGCCCGGAACTGCGCATGCACGAGGCTTGCATCCCCTCGCCACGCACCCACGCTGGCTCCTTTGACCAGCCCATGTCGCTCGGCCTCGGTCAGGATCGGGAGGTCCCGCACGCGTCGCTCGGGCGCCGCGACCGCCGCGCGCAAGAGCACCTCGAAGTGTCCGGCAAAGCGGCGGATCGTGTCCTCGCGGAACAGGTCGCTGCGATACTCCAGCGCGCCGTCGAGCCCGCTCGGCGTCTCCACCATCGCGAGCGAGAGGTCGAACTTCGCCGTCCCTGCGACGGCGCCATCCGGTGCTCGAAGCGCAGGCTCCCACGACATCCCGGGGACGCGCGCGTTCACCGCGGGGAGCTGCTCGAGCATGAAGTTCACCTGAAAGAGCGGGTTCTGATCGGCGCCGCGCGTAGCCTGCGTGACGGCGACGACGTCCTCGAAGGGCAGCTCCGCGTGGCGCAGCGCTTCCTCGACCCTCTCCCGCGTGCGCTGCATCAGCGCCTCGAACGTGGGCTCGCCGTCGAGATCGCAACGAATGGCCAGCGTGTTCGCCAGGAACCCCACGAGGCTCCGCGTGGCGGCGCGCTCCCGTTGCGCGGTCACCGTGCCCACGCCGAAGTCCATCTGCCCCGTGTACCGATGGAGGAGCGCGGCGTAGGCGGAGAGCAGCGTGACGTACAGCGTGCACCCTTGCCGGCGCCCGAGCGCGCGGAGCCCCTCCACGAGGGGACGCGGCAGCGTGAAATGGGCGGTCGCTCCCACCAGCCTGGGCTCGCGAGGGCGCGCGTGATCGGTGGGCAGCTCCAGCCTGGGCAACATGCGAAGCCGCTCGGCCCAGAAATCCCGCTGCGCGGTCAGCGCGTGCCGCCGCGTGGTCTGCCACCGCGCGTGGTCGGCATACTGCACGTTCACGGGCGGCAGTGACGCGTCCGCGCCGGTGATCCTCGCGTGATAGAGCGCCGACAGCTCCCGCGCGAGGACGCTGATGGACCACCCATCCGTGATCATGTGGTGCTGCGTCAAGAGCAGCTCGTGGTCGTCCTCGGCGAGTCGAACGAGCGAGGCGCGCAGGAGCGGACCCTGCTGCAAGTCGAAGAGGGTTTGTCCCTCCTCGAGCGCGTGCCGCTCGCGCACAGGCTCGCGCGTGTCCGCCGGCTCCCCCGTGAGATCCACGCGGCCGAGGGGGATCTTCGCCGAGGGCAGGGCCACCTGACACGGCTGGCCCTCCACCTCGCGGATCACAGTGCGCAGGATCGCGTGGCGCTCCACGAGCGTCGTGAGCGCGCCCTCGAGCGCCGTCACCACGAGCGGCCCGCGCATGCGTAGACCGAACTGCACGTGGTAGAGCGGCGTCCCTGGCATGAGCCGCTCGAGGAACCAGAGCCGGAACTGGCCGGGGGACAGCGGCGCCGGCTCCTCCTGCGAGGAGGCTCCGCGCATGGGGAGGTCGTCCGGCGATCGCGCCGTCTCCGTCGACGCGCGCTCCCACGCCGCGAGCAGCTCGCTCGCCGCGTCGCGGAGCGTCGTGCTCTGCCACAAGAACGTCGCGGGGAAACGCACGCCGAGCTGGTCCTCGAGCTCCTCTTGAAGCTCCAGACCAGCGAGCGAGTCGAGGCCGAGCGAGGCGAGCGGCACGGCCAGGTCGAGCGCGCCGGCGTCGCTCCCGGTCCGCCGGGCGACCGCGGTAGAGAGCGCGCGCTCCAGGATGGCGCTACGCGCGTCGTCGGG
The DNA here is from genome assembly GCA_031374535.1 of Polyangium sp. (in: bacteria). GTDB lineage: Bacteria > Myxococcota_A > Polyangia > Polyangiales > Polyangiaceae > Polyangium. Next base: position 2,708 of record JANMGF010000039.1, on the reverse strand, counting down.
CGCGCGGGAAAGCGCATCCCGCACGTCCGCCATTCCGGGGAGGTCGTCCGGCGCCTCGGGCGAGACCGAGCGCTCGAGGACCTCCAGCGATCCGGCGAGCAACGCTTGCCGGCATGCGTTGCGCTGGATCTTGCCGCTCGATGTCTTGAGGATGCTGCGCGGCGCGACGAGCGCGACGAGGTGCACATGCGCGGCATGCTCGTCCGCCACGGCGCGCCGGATCGCCTCCGTCACCGTCTCCATCGACGCGGAGACGCGCGCGGGATCGACCTCGGCGACGAGCGCGAGCCGCTCTTCGCCGTCGACCTGCAAGGCAAACGCGGCGACGCAACCGGGGCGTACGGCCACGTGCGCTTGCTCGACCGTGAGCTCCACGTCCTGCGGATACACGTTCCGGCCGCGCAGGATGATGAGGTCCTTCTGGCGCCCCGTCACGAACAGCTCGCCGTCCGCGACGAAGCCGAGGTCCCCCGTGCGCAGGAACGGGCCCTCGCCAGACGCGAGATACGCGCCGAACGTGGCCGATGTCTCGTCGGGTCGATCCCAGTAACCTGACGCGACGCTCGGCCCATCGATCCAGATCTCGCCGATGTCGTGGTCTGCTCCGCGCGCGCGCGTCTGCGGATCGACGATGACAGCGCGCATGCCCTCGCCGGGCTCTCCGGACGAGACGAGCACGCGGGCCTGCGGATGCGCGGGAGATACCTCCACCCTGCGGCCTTGGGACAGGGCCTCGGCGTCGAGCGTACGTGTGCGGGCGCCTTCGCCGGGTCGTGCGCCCGTAACGAACAGCGTCGACTCGGCCAGGCCGTAACAAGGGTAGAAGGCCTCCGGCCGGAAGCCGCAGCGCGCGAAGCGATCGGCGAAGCGCCGTAGCGTATCGGCCTGCAGAGGCTCGGCCCCGTTGAAGGCGACCTTCCACGAGCCCAGGTGGAGGGTCTTCAACGCGTTGTCGCCTATCTTGCGCGTGCAGAGCTCGTAGGCGAAGTTCGGACCGCCGCTCGTCGAGGCACCGAAATGCGAAATCGCCTCGAGCCATCGCAGGGGGCGCTGCAAGAAAGCGATCGGCGACATGAGAATGCAGGGCATTCCGTGATAGAGGGGCTGAAGCAAGTTGCCGATGAGGCCCATGTCGTGGAAGAGCGGCAGCCAGCCGACGATCGACGTGCTGCTCTCGTCATGCCCGAATCCACGCTGGATGAGCCGCTCGTTGTGGAGCACGTGCGCGTGGGTCAACACGACGCCCTTGGGCGAGCCGGTGGAGCCCGACGTGTACTGGATGATCGCGGTCGTCTCCCTGCCGATCGCGACCGGGCGAAAGGCGTCCGCGCTGTCCTTCGGGAGCGCGTCGACCGCGATCCAGACGAGCCCCGCGAGCTCCGGCACCTGCGGGAGCAGCATTTCTGCCATCTCTTTGATCGAGGCGATCGTCAAAACGACCTGCGCTCCGCTGTCCTTGGCGATGGCGCGGAGGCGCGGCAGGGTGCGGTCGAGCCGCCCCGGATCCGGCGGATACGTCGGCACGGCCGTGGTGCCTGCGTACAGGCAACCCATCAGAGCGGCGATGAACTCGAGCGAGGAAGGAAAAAGCAAGAGCGCTCTGCCCCCTCGAACCCCCGCTTCCTGCAGCGCGGCGGCGACGGATCGGGCGGCATGGTCCAAGCGCCCGTAGGACCATTCCTCCACGGGCCCCTCGACGTCGCCCGTCGAGAGGAAGCGGTAAAGGACATCGTCCGCACGTTGCTGAGATCGCGCGCGAACGATGTCGATGATGGTTGCGTACGGCTCGAGGGATGACAGGGGGTCGATCTGCATAAGAATTAGGTTCGAATCCGCGTTCGTGTTTTCTCACCGCACGGGACTACGGCTCCTCGCTCCCCCCACGCTGGATCAGGGCCTCGATGGCCAAGGCCATCTCGTGCAACGTGGGCGCCTGGTAGACGACTTGGAGCGGGAGATCGACGCGGAACGTCTTGAGGATGCGGGAGCGCAGCCGCGTCGCCACGAGAGAGTTTCCCCCGAGTTCGAAGAAATGGTCATGGGGCCCGACGCTCGCGGCGGAGAGGAGCTTCTCCCATATCGCCGCGAGCTCTTTTTCGGTGCTCGGGCTGGGCTCGGCGAGGCCATCGACGCGCGGCTCGCGGGTCACGGTCGTGAGGGGCGCCGCCCCGTACTCGAGTGGGATCCGCCGCGCCGGGAATCGCTCGCGCTCGAAGGACGCGCCCGCGACCCAGAGCCGACCGAGGGCCCGGAGCAGGACGGCCTCGTCGGGTTGCGTGTCATAGACGTGCCGCATCGATTGCAGCACGACGCGCTCCACCGTGGCTCCGCCCCTCGGGTAGGCAATGGCCAGGCTGCTCAGGGTTTGCCCGGGGCCCGCCTCCAGGAAGATGTTCCGCGGCTCCTGCATCCACGCGGCGAGGCCCTCCGAGAAGCGCACGGGCCGGCACATATGCGCGGCGAAATAGCCAGGATCCGTCGCCTCCGCCCGGGTGATCGGCGCGCCCGTCACGTTCGAGATGTAGGGGATCGCTGGAGGCGAGAGCTTGTAGTGCTCGAGGAGCCGCGTCATGCGTTCGACCAGGGGATCCATCATTCTGGAATGGAATGCATGGGACGTCTGGACGCGCCTCACCGGCGTGCCTTCTGTGGACAGCCGCTGCTCGAGCGCGTCGACCTCCTCGGGGGGGCCGGCGACGACGGTGAGC
>JANMGF010000023.1:0-3081 GCA_031374535.1 Polyangium sp. (in: bacteria) | reverse complement strand
GGCGCCGCGTGGGCTCCGCCGGGGGTCCCGAGGAGGATCGAGGACCGTGGTACGCGGACGCGGTACACGAGGGAAGGCCCCGCCTCTCCGTGGCGAAGCCCGAAAAGCAAGGGGCCGCTCTGCTCCGTGTCGAACAGCACGAACCACATCCCCGCCGAGAGGCTCCCGATCGCGGTGGCTTCGTAGAGGCTCGTCACGCCTTCGAAGAGCTGGAAGGGCCCCATCCCTCGCGCGTCGACCTGGACGAACCCCCACCGCGCGCCTCGCGGCTCCTTCGGCCCTTCCTCGTCGCCGACGACGCTGACGATGCTCTCGCCGTCGGGGCAAACGACCACCGTGAGGGACAGGAGCGCCGTGGGGACCGGCGCGCCGGACGGCGTGCCGCGGGGCGTGTAAAACGTCGTTTTCCCGATGTCCTTTTCGTTGTCGGCCTCCGTGACGACGACGCGCGGCGCCGAACCGCCCTCGATGCAGCGGAGGTGGACGCGCGGGCTGCGGTGCTCGCGGATCTCGCGGACGAGGCGCAGATCCTGGAGGTCGAACACGCGGATGACGTTCGACATGTCGCGCGAGCCGCGTGTCCTCAGCCACAGGTACCGCCCGTCCGGGCTGACGCTGCTCTCCTCGATGCGCATCTCCGGCAGGGTGTCCTCGACGATGCCCTCCTCGATGGTGGGCACCACGGCGCCGTCGTTGCGAAGGATGTTCGGGCACCACGAAAGCACGGTCCAGTCGTCCGTGTCGATCTCGAGCACGCCCCCGTGCCGCCCGGCGAGGATCAAGCGGCGGCCTCGGAGCGCGACGGCCAGGAGCTCGAGGGGCCTCGGCGTTTGCAAGAGGATGCGCGCCCGAAGCGCGCTCGTCTCGACATCGATCTCGCGGAGGAAGATCCACGCGCCCCTCGTCTGCGGAACGATGAGCACGACCTCCTCGCGCTCGCCGCGCGTCCGTACGAGCAACGTCTCCCACTTCCACCGTGGAAGGACGCGCGCGTCGTAGAGGTTCGTCGCGGGCCCTTCCGTGACGCCGTCCCCCTCGAACGTCTCGACCTCGACCGAGAACATGCGTCGCACGTTCGCCCGGACCTCCGCCCGCACGTCCGCGAGCCGCGCCGCCTCCTCGCCCTCCACGCGCGCCGCGAGCTCTTCGCACACGTCGAGCGCGCGCAGCATGTCGCCGTCGCGTCGAAGCTGATCGAGCGAGACCACGAGCGTGCGGCGTTCGAGGCTCCTTTGCGCCTCTGCGCGGAGGAGGTCGAAGGCCCCGAGCTCTTCCTCCGGCAGGTCCTTGCGTGGCACCTCGCCGAGGAGCTTGCTCGCGTGGTTGGGATCGCCCCCGTCCATCGCCCGTCGCGCGGCCTCGACCCGCCCCCGCGCGGCGCGACGTCGCTGCTCGGTGAGCGTCGTCTGCGCCCTCGCCCGCACCTCCTCGGCGGGGCCGAAGCCTTGCAGGACTTTTCCGTGCGCGGCCAAAAGCTCCATCGCCGTCTCCGGGGCTCTCTCGACGAGCTCCGCGGCGCGGTGGAGCGCCAGGATCGCGGCCACCGCCGGCTTGACCTTGGCGCCCTCGTCGGGCGGCGAGACGGCATCCATCCAGGCGAGCAGAGGCAAAGGCGCTCGCTCAGCGACCTTGCGACGGCCCGCGGCGGGCAGCGCGGCATAAGCGGAGAGCGCGTCGGGGAGCGCGCCTGCGTGGAGTTTGTCGGCGAGGGCCGCGGCGTGTGTTTCCTCATCCCGCGCGCGTAACTCCTCCACCTGCACGGCGATGCGTCGTTCGGCGGGCGCCGCTTCGTGATCCGGGAGCCCGAGGGCCTTCGCCGCCGCGAGCAGCGCCACGGCATGCGTCGTCTCCCTGCGATCGAGCGCGTCTTGCGCGTCGTCGAGCCGTCGCCTCGCCTCGTCCCGTCTCTTCTGCTCCTCGATGGATCGCAGGATCCTCCGGGCGACTTCGCTCTCCGGGTGGTGGTCGAGGATCACGCGGGCTCGTTCTTCCGCGCCTCGAAGGTCGCCCTCCCCGAAGAGCCGCGAAGCCTCCGTTTCCGCAGGGCCCCGCGTCGCGGCCCGCGCCTTCGCGAGCGCGCTCGTGAGGCCGACGAGCTCCGGGTGCGTGGCGTCGAGGTCCCGCGCCCGCGCGAGATCGTCCGCGGCGTAGGCGAGGTTGTCCATCACGAGCGCGCCCTTGGCGAGCGCCACGAAGACCTCGGCCACGCGCGCGGGTTGTCCCTTCCCAGGGGGGAGGAGGCGAAGGGCATGGGGGCGCCTGGAGAGTCTGGCGGCGGCGAGCGCGAGGAGGACTCGCACGCGGCCATCACCAAGCGTCTCCGTGGGGAGCGTCTCTTCCAGGGCGAGCGCCTCGTCGTCGACGCCGAGCTCGACCACGAGGAGCGACAAAAGCGCGACCGCGGCCTCCACGCCGCCGCTGCTTTGGGCGACCGCGGCATCGAGGTGGGTCCGCGCGAGCTCGTAGTCGTACGCTGCGATCGCTTCGTCTGCCGCGCGCAAGAGCTCCGGGACGGCGCGCGCGCTGCTCGGTTCGCTGCTGCCGTCCGCGCGCGCGGTTTCGTTCGGCCTTTGCGGGGCCTTTCGTGGGGCTTCGGGGGGCGAGGCCGCGGGGCTCGCGGTATCGACCTCGTGCTGGACGAAGGAGCGCGCGTCGTCGTCGAGCTCCGCGATGACGGCATGGCAGGCGTCGAGGCCCGAGGGTCGATGGTGGAGGAGGACGACGCCTGGTTCATCAGGCTCGGGGCGGACCTCGATCGCGTCACGAAAACGCGTGACGAGGATGCTCTGGAGGCGGCTCTTCAGGGCATACCGCCGCGCCGTCTCGCGCCTTTCGAGCCCGAGGCCAGTGGGGTTCACGTCGCGGATGAGCGTGACGAGCTCCCGCGCCTCCGGACGCGCGCGGCCGGCGATGACGTCATCGGGGTCGAGGGAGCCGCGTCGTGTTTTTTTGTCCTTGGCCATGGAAAACGAGCCGGAAGCCAGGGCGACCTTGCAGGGCGGTCGCCATGGTACGCAGGAACGAAAAGCCATCGTGCCGGAAGAAAACGAGCGCAGTCCACGAAGGAACCGCACTTCCGTG
>JANMGF010001694.1:0-6727 GCA_031374535.1 Polyangium sp. (in: bacteria) | reverse complement strand
AGCAGCAGCTCAAGGCCGCCGGCGTCGACATCTCCAAGCTCAACGCGAACCTCGAGGAGCAGTCGAAGGCCCTGGAGGAGTACCGTCGTCGCGCCGAGCAGCTCGAGGCGATCAAGAAGCGCTTCGAGCTCCTCCGCGAGAAGCTCCAGGCCCTCACGAAGCTCGGCCTGAACGTGACCGTGCGCAACAACCGCATGGTCATTCAGCTCCCGGGCGACGTGCTCTTCGATCCGGGCAAGGAGACGCTGAAGAAGGACGGGCAGGACATCCTGCGTAAGGTCGCCGAGGTCGTGCGCAACGACGCGGGCCTCTCGCAGCGCTCGTTCCAGGTCGCAGGTCACACCGACTCCGACAAACTCGCGGGTGGCCGCTTCAAGGACAACTGGGGCCTCAGCGTGATGCGCGCGCGCGAGGTGCTCGCGTTCCTCGTCATGCCGACCGAGAAGGACAACGGCGGCGGGCTGAACCCCGAGCGCTGGAGCGCCGCGGGGTACGGCGAGACCGACCCGGTGAAGCCGAACGACAGCCCCGAGAACAAGCTCGCGAACCGTCGCTGCGAGCTCGTGGTGCTGCCGAACGTCGAAGAGATGCTCGATCTCAAGACGCTCGCGAACTGAGCGCGGGTCCGTTCGTTTGACTTCCAAGCCATCCATGGACGACCTCATGCGTTTTGCCGCGGTCGACATCGGGACGAACTCGGTCCTCCTGCTCATCGTCGAGCAGCGCGGCGCCGAGCTCGTTCCGATCGTCGAACGCGCGACGATCACGCGCCTCGGGCAGGGCGTGGACGCGACACGCAAGCTCGCGCCCGAGGCCGTGGCGCGCACGCTCGCGTGCCTCGGCCGTTACGGAGAGGAGATCCGCGCGGCAGGCGTCTCGCGGATCGCCGCCGTGGGCACGAGCGCGATGCGTGACGCGAGCGGCGGTGAGGAGTTCCGCGCCGAGGCGAAGGTGCTCCTCGGCGAGGAGCCGCGTGTCGTGTCCGGTCGCGAGGAGGCGGAGCTCACCTTCGAGGGCGCGCTCTCGGGGCTCGGCCTTTCGGGGCCGGTCACGGTCTTCGACGTGGGCGGCGGCAGCACGGAGATCGTCCTCGGTGATACGACCGCAGGTCTTTCGACCGCGACGAGCCTCGACATCGGCAGCGTGCGGCTCACCGAGCGGCACGTGAAGAACGACCCTCCGACGGCCGAAGAGCTCGAAGCCGTGCGGGCGGACGTGCGCGCCTCGCTCGAGCGCACGGGCTTCTCGCCGAGCGGCGCCCTGGTCGGCGTCGCTGGCACCGTGACGACCCTCGCGTCCTATGCGCGAGACGTCTTCCCCTACGACGCAGCCCTCGTGCATGGCGCGCGTCTCTCGCGTGGCGAGGTCGTGCGCGCCGTGGATGCGCTCTCCGCCATGACGCTCGAAGCGCGCCGCGGCCTGCGAACGATCAAGCCGGAGCGTGCGGACGTGATCGTCGCCGGGGGTGTCCTCGTCGCGGAGGTGCTCGCGTGGGCCGAAGCAGCCCGCTCGTCCGTCGCGCGTGCCGATGTGGAATCCACCGTCGAGCTCATCGTGTCGGATCGGGGCGTGCGCTGGGGCCTTGCACGCCGGCTCGCTGCGGGTTCGGGGGCGTAGCCTGGTTCCTTTGGGCCGGACCCCCTCTCCCACACGGCGCCGTCCGGATTGACGATCAGCGCTCGGATTGCGGACCAACCACACGCGCGTCCGTTGCCGTTTCACCCGACCGTTGCCATATCTGTGTGCAACCGCGCACCAGGAACCGATCCGGTTGACAGATCCCGGCGTTCTCACTAGAGTGCGCGCGCCTGGCGCAAACTAACCTCCCACCGAGTCCTCGAGATCTCGAGACGTGGGAGTCTTCTCTCAACAACCCCGAAACCCCTTCCACCGTCAGCTCCCTCGCGGTGTCTTCGATGGTGACCGAACCAGCAGCGCCCTGCGAGTCCCGCATCCCCCAGGCCCTTACAGTGGTCTTCGCGGCGCGCTCCCCTTCGGAATGAGACACCAAATCCGACGGTTCCTTGCCGACCTCGAGCGATTGTTTCGCTCGGCCCAGCGGGAACACGAGATCAAAGCGGCGGGGCGGTAGGCAAAGGAGACAGTATGCAGGCTCGTTCGGAGATCCAGTTCAAAGTAGGCGACAAGGCGGTCTATCCGGCCCAGGGCGTGGCTGAGGTCGTCAACATCGAAGAGAAAGACATCGCCGGAAACCGCCAGCGCTTCTACGTTCTCCGCATCCTGGACACCGACCGCAAGATCATGGTCCCGGTCAGCAACGCCAGCGCCGTCGGCCTCCGTCAGGTGATCTCGGAGCAGGAGATCCGCGAGATCTTCGACATCCTCCGCGAGCGTACGATCGCGTTCGACAACCAGACCTGGAACCGCCGCTACCGCGGCTTCATGGACAAGATCAAGACGGGTTCGATCTACGACGTCGCCGAGGTCCTTCGTGATCTCTACCGTCTGAAGACCGACAAACAGCTCTCGTTCGGCGAGCGCCGCATGCTCGACACGGCGCGCTCGCTCATCGTGAAGGAGATCGCGATCGCTCGTGGTCAAACCGAAGAGCAGGTGAAGACGGAGATCGAGGCGATCTTTCTCGCCAACTGAGACGTAACAAAAGCCGCGCGCGGGCAGGGGGTTCGGGGACGTAGCCACGTCGCCCGAAGTCGAAAAAGGGTCGGCTCCCAGGAGGGGGGTCGGCCCTTTGGTTTTTGTCTCGGTTTCCGCCGAATGCTCAGTTTCCCGGACGAACCTGCACGGGCGGCAGCGATGGCAAGGAGAGATCGACGCGCCAGGCCTCGTCCTCGAACACACACGCGATCTGCGCTCGATCCGAAGCGGAGAGGCCGATGATCTCGACGAGCGCGTGGTTGCCGGAGATCTGCGCCGAATAACGCTGCGGCTCGAAACGCACGACGAAACGCGAGGGCACCATCATCGCCTCGGGCGCGATCGTCTTGCCGCTGGCAGCGCTGTAGCGTTGCGCTCGCTCGCCGAGGTTGCCGCGCGCGCGTTTCGACAGGAGCTCGAACGCCGCCTTCGCCGCGACGGGATCGCCGTTCACGAGGCGCAGGCGCTCGACGAGCTCACGCACGGCTCCATCGGGCGTGGCGTTCACCGGCCTCCGGTTGCAGCCCGCAGAGCCGACGAAGAGGGCCACGCAAAGGACGGGCGCGGCGAGGCGAGCGAGCAAGGACCTCGGAGACATCAAACGCGGCCCCGGCGTAGCGCGGTGAGGCGAGCGCGTAAAGGCGAGGGCGCGTGTCATCCGAGCGTCGTCTGCGAGAACGCGCCGATCTGCCGGAGCGCCTCGTAGAGCACGATCCCCACCGCGTTCGCGAGGTTCAGCGAGCGCACGGGTCCGAGGGTCGGGATGCCGTACACGTCGTCGGGGAAACGTTCGAGCAACGCGTCGTCGAGGCCCTTGCTCTCCTTGCCGAACACGAGCGCGTCGCCCGGCTGGAAAGACGCGTCGAGGTAACTCTTCGTGCCGACGGCGCTGAACAAGCAGAGGCGTGTCGTGGGCAAGGATGCCCGAAAGTGCTCGAAGTCCTGGTGTTGCTGGAGCTCGACGAGGTGCCAGTAGTCGACGCCCGCGCGACGGACCGCGTGCTCGTCGATGCGGAAGCCGAGCGTGCCGACGAGGTGCAGCTTGCTCTTCGTGGCCGCCGTGAGCCGCGCGATGCTGCCGGTGTTCTGGGGGATCTCGGGATCGACCAGCACGACGTGCAGGGGATGAGCGAGCGGGCGCGCGCGGAGGCGAGGGCGCTGGTCCTTGGCCACGGCGTCTTTCTAGCCGCGAGTGGCCTGGACACAAGCTTCCGTCGGAGAGACCTTGACGAAGAAGCGGCCCTGACCGTAGCCTCGCGCCTCGGAGATCCTGGTATGCGTCGAATCGGGTGGATCACGGCTGCAGCTGTGCTCGTCGCGGCTGTGGCGGTACCTCGCCAGGCCGAGGCGGACACGATGGACCCTGCCCTCGCGCGCCTCGTGACGGACGAGGGGTGTCGTGCGCCAGGCGGCAGTGGGGGCCTCTACTACAACCCACAGTCGGGCTATTCCCGCTGTGGAACGGATGATCTCGCGTTCGGCAAGCTCATCGGCGAGTGGGGCTTCGCGCTCGCGCCGACGGCGATGCACCCCGCGCGGACGACCGGCTACGGCGGGTTCGATCTCGCGTTCGAAGGCGCGTTCACGAACATCTCGTCGGACGCGGACTACTGGGCGCGAGGGACGCAAGGCAAGCAGGACCCGAACAACAAGCTCTTCTCGACCCGCAACACCGGGCCGGACGACTTCCTCCAGGTCTTCGCGATGAAGACCCGCTACGGGTTCGCGCCGCTCGCGTTGCCGCTCGGCATCCTCGGCGTGGAGCTCGGGACGAAGATCGGGTTCATGGCGAACTCGAACATCGGCATCCTCGGCGCCGACGTCCGCATCGCTCTGCTCGAAGGCTTTCGCACGGGTATCCCGGCGATCTTTCCGGATCTCGCGGTCGGCGGCTCGGTCACGACCCTGACCGGCAACCCCGAGTTTCAGCTCACGGTCGCAGGCTTCGACGCGCAGCTCTCGAAGCCGCTCCCGATCGCGGGCAGCGTCGTGCTCACGCCGTACCTCGGCTACTCGTTCATCCGCATCTTCGGCGACTCGGGCCTCGTCGATCTCACGCCGAACACCGACGCGGTGAACTACTGCGGCTACGCCGGTGGCAACTCGCCGGCTACGCCCGACCCGGGCAAACCCTACCGCGACGGTCAACCCGTCTGCAACGGGGGCACGAGCGCGGACTTCAACAACACGGCCGTCTTCGATCCGGTCCGCATGACGCGCCATCGCATCGACGCGGGCCTTCAGTTCCGCTTTCAGATGGTCCGCATCGGCGCGCACTTCGTGACCGACATCGTGGATCCGACCGAGGCCAACCAGGACGAAGACTCGCAGGTGTTGACCCCGGATCAGACCGACGATCCGGCCGCGACGGTCAACAAGTTCGAGGGCATTCCCCGGCAATACACGCTGGCCTTCGACATCGGCCTCGTGCTGTAAAACGCAGCGCTCGCGACCGCTCCAAACGAAACGGGCGACCTTCGACAAGGCCGCCCGTTCTCGTTTGTCACGCCCGCGAAGGGCTCACTTTTTCGTGTTGATGTCCGGCACCGCGTAGCCGAGCTCGCGCAGGATCGAGCGGAAGTTCCGGTCCTCGTCCCGCGCGGTGTGGAGGTGCTCCATGAACTTCTTGAAGTTGCCGGCCTCGGCCGCGGACGCGGCGCTCTCGTAGTTTGCGAGCACGAGCAGGAGGTGCGGATGTGCCTTCGTCACGGCCGCGGGCACCTCCATCTTGCGGCCCACCCGCGCGCGCGCCTCGGCCAGCGCCTTCACCACCAGCACGAGCTCCTTGTCGAAGGTACGGGGCTGGAGCATGTCCCCTTCCTTGCGCGCCTCGTCGAGCAGGAGCGCGGCGCGGTCGAGATAACTGCCCGCCCACGCAGGCAACACCGCGAAGAGCAGCGTGAGCGATACGAGCAGAGCGAGCGCGATCCGGCGCATCTTCGAAGCCTCCAGGAGGTCGTCAGGCCTCCGTCCCGGGCAGGGTCCCGCTTTCCGGAGAAACCTCCGACTCGGTGGATCCAGAAGATACCGTCTTTGCACGGTCCGCGTCACCTGACCACAAGCGGAGGAGCGCGACGCGCGCAGCCTCCTGCTCCGCGAGCTTCTTCGAGCGACCCTGGCCCTCGCCCACGATCTGGTCGCCGATCTCCACCACCATCGAAAAGTCGCGGTGGTGCGCCGGTCCGTCGACACGCACGACGCGGTAGCGGGGCGAAGGGCCGCCTGTGGCCTGCACGCGCTCCTGGAGCTCGCTTTTCGGATCCCGCGTCCGTGAAGGGCCCTCCGTGAGGCGGGCAAGGGGCTCGGCGATCACGGCGTGCACCAGGAGGCGCGCCGCCTCCAGCCCACGGTCGAGATACACCGCGCCCATCAGCGCCTCGACCGCGTCGGCGAGCACGTTCATCCGGTCGCGCTCGCCCGCGGCCAGCGCGCCTCGACCCATACGCAGCGCCGCGCCGAGATCGACGAAACGCGCCCATGCCGAGAGCGCGTCCGCGTTGACCAGCGTCGCGCGCATCCGCGAGAGCTCGCCTTCGTTCGCGTCCGGAAAACGCTCCATCAAGACCTCGGTCACGCACAGGCCGAGCACGGCGTCGCCGAGGAACTCGAGCCTCTGGTTGTCCGCGCAGGTCCCCTTGCGCTGCTCGTTCGAGAAGCTCGGGTGCGTGAGCGCTTCTTGCAGATGGGGTAACTCGCCGGCCATGCCGAGCCGCTGCACGAGCTCTTCGCGGGGGGAATCCATCACGGAGTCGGCTCCTCGCTCTTCAGCCTGCGTAGAGCCGATCGGTCGCTTCGGCCATCTCCGCGTCGACGCCCGTGATCCCGCCGGCGTCGTGCGTCGACCAGACGACCGTCACGCGGCCCCAGCCGAGATGGACATCGGGGTGGTGATCACGTTTCTCCGCGGCGAGGCCCACGCGCACGACGAAGGCGAGGGCCGCGGAAAAATCGGGGAACGTGTACGTGCGGCTGATGGCCTCGCCCGCGCGTGACCAGCCAGCGTGCGTGGTGAAGAAGGCGGTGATCGCTTCTTCCTGGAGCTTCTGTCGGCTCGACATGGTGCGTGCACTTGTAAAGGTTGTCGCGCGCGCTGGGAACCCGGCGCGCGAAG
>JANMGF010001691.1:0-1124 GCA_031374535.1 Polyangium sp. (in: bacteria) | reverse complement strand
GGTCGCTCCAGTACGCTTCGGCCGCCGGCAATAGCTGGTCGGTCGCGAGCTTCTCGGGGACCCTCCAGCCGGGCGCGTATTTCCTGGTCCGGATGCAGACCCCGCAGCCCATGGGCACGGCTTTGCCGACGCCGGACGCCTCGGGTGCGAACATCAACATGTCGGGGAGCCAGGGCAAGATCGCGCTCGTGAACAACAACACGACCATCGGCGCCGTAACTTGTCCCTCGGGTGCAAGTATCGTTGACTTCTTCGGTTATGGTGCCGGTGGCGCCACGCCGCCCAACTGCTTCGAGGGAGCAAGCGGTGCGCCGGTCCTGAGCGCGTCGACGGCAGGCTTCCGCGCGCAAGGATGCGGCGATGTGAACAACAATGGCGCTGACTTCTCGAATGCAGCGCCAAACCCCCGCAACAGCGCGACCCCGGCCGAGGTCTGCGCCTGCACCGTGCAAAACGAGTCGAACGCCGCGCTCGAGGCCGACTACTGCAACGTGCAGTTTCCGCTCTCGCTCGACTTGGCGGCCGGCATGATGACGCCGCTCGTGTACGGGCGGATCTTCGAGGCTTCCGTGACGAGCACGGCGGGGGCGTCCCCGAACGTGCGCGCGCAGATCGGCTGGGGTTTGCCCACGGCGAACCCGCAGTACCAGAGCTGGAACTGGGTCAACGCCACGTTCAACGTGCAATCCGGCAGCGACGACGAGTACCAGGCGTCGTTCACCACGCCCGCGGCGGCCGGCTCGTACCGGTATGTCTACCGCTACAGCCTCGATAGCGGATCGAGCTGGACAGTTTGTGATCAAAATGCAGGCGACGCCGGCGCGGGCTCGAATGCCGGCCTGAGCTTCGATCTCGCCAGCATGCCCGTCCTCACCGTGCCCTGACATCCCGCCCTCCCCGAGGAGGGCCCCGCGCGGGTCCTCCTTTCCTCCTGGACAAGCCCTTCTCGTCGCGTCCCCGATGGGGTATCCATCGGGCTTCGCCGTGCCTTCGCAGCGCGAGGAATCGATGCGCAGAGAGATGTTACGACGTGCCGTGATCCTGGGCTTTGCGGCCGTTTCCTTCCCCGTCGCGGCGGGCCAGGTCGTCGTCGGTTGCGGCTCCGAGCCGCCGGACGTCATCGT
>JANMGF010001675.1:0-1161 GCA_031374535.1 Polyangium sp. (in: bacteria) | reverse complement strand
AATACTGGATGTCGAGCGAGGCGCGGGAGATCACGGAGCTCTTGTACGAGGCGCCGGATCGGCCGCTGCTCGCGTTCGTGGATCGCACGCTCGTGGTGCCGGAGGTCGTGGCGGCGCGGTTTTCGGTGCGGCTCTCGCTCTCGGGTTTGCCGCGGGAGGTGCCGGCGCCCGGGGGGCGCGCGCCCGTGGGCGTGGCGCTCGTGACGCAGCGAGAAAGGGCGATGTTCGCCGATTATCGGCCCTCGGAGCTCTTCAAGCAGGTGGCCGGTTTGAATCCGATACGGCTGCGGGACGCCATCGCGTACGCGGTGCAGATCGAGGCGCGGCGGGGGCATGGCGAGGCAAACCCCTCGCGGGTGGCGCGGCTTTACGAGTCGATCCGCGTGTTCAAGGCGCAGGCGTCGGAGGACTTCGTGATCCCCGACGTGACGATGGACGACATCGGTGGATACGACGACGTGAAAGCCCTGCTCTCGCGGGCGTGCAAGCTCCTCGCGGGGGCCTTTCAGCTCCCGGACGAGGCGCTCGGGCGCGAGCTCATTCCGCGCGGGTTTCTTTTCCACGGGCCGCCGGGGACGGGCAAGACGCTCTTCGCGAAGGCGATCGCGAACCAGATGAACGCCACGATCCGCGTCGTTTCGGGGCCGGAGGTCACGGACATGTACGTGGGCGAGAGCGAACGCAAGCTCCGGACGATCTTCGCCGAGGCGCGGCGGAACGCGCCGAGCGTGGTGGTCTTCGACGAGTTCGATTCGATCGCGGCCAGGCGCAGCGGGCGGGACGACGGCGGGAGCCGCGCGGGCAATGCGCTCGTCGCGCAGATTTTGACGGAGATGGACGGGTTCCGGCCCGACGTGCCGATGCTGGTGATTGGCACGACGAACCGGCTCAATTTGATCGACGAGGCCCTGCTCCGGCCGAGCCGCTTTCAGCCGATCGCCATTGGTTTGCCGGATGAGGTGGCGCGGCGGCGGATCGCGGAGGTGCACGCAAACCATTTCCGGATCGAGGCGAGCCCCGCGCTGCTCGACGCCATCGCGGAGGCGACGCACGGCATGAACGGCGATCAGATTCGATCGGTCTTCCGGGACGCGTGTGTCGGGATGTTCTGCGAGACGCCACCTTTGCCGCCGACGCCGGAGAGGCTTGGATTTCTGGTCG
>JANMGF010001651.1:0-7252 GCA_031374535.1 Polyangium sp. (in: bacteria) | reverse complement strand
GCCCGCGACCTGGGCGACGCCCTGGAGCACACCCCTCTTCTCGATCTCGGCGATCGCGCCGGCATAGGCGATCCCCTTCATGCCCCCACCCTCGAACACGAAATTTTTGACCTGCATGGAAACGACGAGCCTCCAGCGGTGAGGGTATCCGGCGCGCGGGGCGGAGGTTATCCCCAAAGTGCAGCTGCTTTCCGAAATTTCTAAAGCGAGTTCACGAATAGCCTCAAGCTCCGGTTGCGGTCGGCGCACGCTTCGAGCTGGTCTCCTTCGCGAAAGGCGAGTGATCGCTCGTGGGCGTCCGCATAGGGTGATTTCTTCTTTCGGTCTTCTTCCCTGGGCTTCTTCGCTCGCGCCTTACCGTCGCGCCGCTGCTTCGTCGATGCGTCCTCCATCCACTTCTTGGGATTGCGACGAGCGCCGGTGTCCCTGTCGTCCTGCGTATCATCGAGCGTCAAGAGCCACGCTTCGGTCTCTTCGATGGCGATCGCGTACCGCGCGCTGCGAGCGAGCTCCGGCCCGAGGAGCGCCTCCATCTTCTGGATGACCAAAAAGCGAAGCCTGTCGCTGTACTGCGGATCCTTCCGGTCGGGCCGGGCGATCTCGTAGCCCGGGTGGTGGGCCTCGGCCGTATCGATGTGAATCACCACCAGGCGCTCTTCATCGAGCTGGTTCTCCAGGAAATCTTCGAGGTTCGTCCTGCGTCTGCATTCGTCGAGGACGATGAGCCAGTTGCTGTATTCTTCCGGCGTCGGCGCGCGATAACCGCCCGCCCTCCTCGCGGCCGCGAGATCCGTCTCGTCGAGTGCGAGCTTCGGCCGGATCGGCTCCGTGTCCGCCGCTTGAAGCCCGAGCTTTCCTTTGAGGATGTTTCGGATGACCGCGATGTCCGCGGGCCCTTCGGCCACGATACCCACGCGCATGCTCAGAACCTCTGCGGCGGCAGCCCACCCAGATGGCCACGCATCCACAACTCCGAGAGCTTGTAATTGGGCTCCTTGATATCGGGCTTCTGCTTGATCCGCCTCGTGACCGTGTGCCCGTCATCGTCGCGATACACCACGAAGAGCCGCTGCTCGTCGTCGAGCAGATTGAGACCGTCGAGGATCGCCGGATTGTGGGTAGTGATCAGCGCTTGCTTGTCGTGCTTCGCGGCGAGCTCGGCGAGCTGCTTGACGAGGTCGCGGCAGAGCTGCGGGTTCAGGGCGGTCTCGATGTTGTCGATGCCGAAGACCTTGGGGGTGCCTTCACTCACGAAGAGCGTGAGGTAGAAGAGGACGTGGAGGATCCCCTCGTTCACGTTTTCGGCGGAAAAGACGTTGTTCTTGCGCCGCATGAAGCGGTCGTGGAAGTAGAGGCTCGACTTACTCTGGCCAAGCTTGTGGCCCTGATATTTGAGTTCGTCGGCGGGGTCGACGATGACGTCTTCGAGCCAAGAGACGCACTTTGCGCGTTCGACGACGTCATCCCAGGCTTCGTCCGGGAGCGCGGACATGGCGACGTCGAGGTTTTCGCCGTAAATGCCGAGGGGAAGCCGGCGGCTCACCGTCTGAAACCCACGCAATGCGAGGACGTTGGCATTATAAATAGCAAAATTTCCAACGATCTCACTGAGGACTCGCCGCGAGTACATCGTATGGCGTTGGCGCATGGCTTGATGTCCGAGGCCCTCGGCATCATCCGACAAGACATCAATTGCCTTTACAGACCATTGCACATCCATTGCCGCCTCTTCCCGTGCCAGCAGACGGACCATGATGCGACCAGGGATCTTCGCGTCTCCATACTCAGAAGACCGGAGATCGAACAAAATCTCCTTACGTCGGGCCCCTTCAAATGAGCTCCGCATGATCGAAGGCTTCGCAACGCGAATGCCCCGGGCAAACAACTCCTCGACCGAGAGCTTGTCCGTCAGCGCAGCCGCCGCCATCGCCATCGCTTCGAGGATGTTCGTCTTCCCGCATCCGTTCTCGCCGATGAAGACGTTGATCCGCCCGAGCTCGATCGTATGATCGAGGATCGACTTGTAGTTCTTGATCGTGAACTCGCGAATCATGGGCGCTCGGTCTCCCGTACCGGGTGTCATCGACACTTACTCGCGCCCCACCGGGCCGGCAAGCTCCCGACCACCCTGAAGCCCGGTCGACGACCCTTCGCCACGGTCGCCAACCGTACCGAAGCCCGGTCGTCGCCCATCCGCCACGCTCCCCCTCCGTACCGACCCCCCTCGACATCCCTCCCCCAGGGTCCCCCTCCGTCACGAAGCCTCGTCGATGTGCCTCCGTCACGGTGGGGCACCGTGGCGACTCTTCGCCGACGAGGCTTCGCCATGAAAAAAGGCCCCCGCACTTCCGCGCGGGGGCCTCTTCCACGGACGAACGCGAGGATCAAGCCCGCTCGAAGAGCCCCGCCGCGCCCATCCCGCCGCCGATGCACATCGTCACGATGGCATACCGCCCACCGCGACGACGCAGCTCGTACAGCGCCGTCGCCGTGAGCTTCGCGCCCGTGCACCCGAGCGGGTGACCGAGGGCGATGGCGCCGCCGTTCACGTTGAGCTTCTCGTCGGGGATGCCGAGCTCGCGCTGGCAGTAGACCGACTGGCTCGCGAACGCCTCGTTCATCTCGACGAGGTCGATGTCCGCGATCGTGAGGCCCGTCCTCGCCAGGAGCTTACGCACCGACGGCACGGGGCCGATCCCCATGATCGACGGATCCACGCCCGCCGTGACGAACATGCGCAGGTAACCGAGCGGCTTCAAACCAAGCGCGTCCGCCTTCGCCTTCGTCGTCACGATCGCCGCCGCCGCGCCGTCCGAGAGCGGCGAGCTGTTGCCCGGCGTCACCGAGCCCGTCGTCGCGAACGCGGGCTTCAGCGACGCGAGGCCCTCCGCCGTCGTGTCCGGGCGCGGCAGCTCGTCGCGCGAGAACTCGAACGTCACGCGCTCGGTCCCCTTGAACCGCACGCCCTTCACCGCGACGATCTCGTCCTTGAACCGGCCCGCCTCGATCGCCGCCGACGCCTTCTTCTGGCTCGACAGCGCGAACGCGTCCTGATCGGCGCGCGCCACGTTGAAGCGCTTGGCCACGTTCTCCGCCGTGATCCCCATCGGCGTGTACACCGACGGGAACCGCTCCATCGCCTCGGGTGAGGCCGAGAGCTTGTTGCCCGTCATGGGCACCATCGACATGCTCTCCACGCCGCCCGCGACGATGATGTCCGCGAAACCGGCCTGAATGCTGCCGGCCGCGAGCGCGATCGCCTGGATCCCGCTCGAGCAGAACCGGTTGATGGTCATCGCCGAGACCTCTTCCGGCAGCCCGCCCAGCATGGCCGTCACGCGCGCCACGTTGAGCCCCTGCTCGCCCTCCGGCATCGCACAGCCGAGGATCAGGTCGTCGATGTCCGACGGCTTGATCTGCGGCACGCGCGCCATGAGTGCTGCGACGACCTCACCCGCGAGCTCGTCGGGGCGCTTCTGCGCGAGCGCGCCCTTGTGGGCCCGGCCCACGGCCGAACGAACGGCCTCCACGATCACGATGTCTGCCATGGTCGTCACCTCGTCAGTTCCGGAGGGGTTTGTTGGTCATCAAAATCGATTGCATGCGCGCCTGGCTCTTCTCTTCGCCACACAGGCTCACGAAGGCCTCACGCTCGAGCTCGAGGACCTCGTCCTCGGTCACCTCGCGCGACGCGCCGCCCGCGCCGCCGCAGAGCACGACCGCGAGCTTGTTCGCGATCTTCGCGTCGTGCTCGGTGGCATAACCACCGGCCACGAGCGTGTCGACCATCATCCGGAGCGTCGCGATCCCGCTCTCGCCCGGCAGCTTGTACGCCTTCGGCGCCGCCGGGTGATACCCGGACTCGGCGAGGCCGATCGCCCGCGCCTTGGCCTCCGTGAGCAGGCGCGACCGGTCGAACGACACGCCGTCCGTCTTGCGGAAGAACCCGAGCGCCTTCGCCTCGTCCGCGCTCGTCGCGACCTTCGCGAGCGCGATGTTCTTGAAGACCTGCGTGACGATCTCCTGCGTGTTGATGCTCGCGCCCTCGGGGATGCCCTCGAGCGCGCGCCAGAGCATGTTCACCGTGCCCGCGCCGCCCGGGATCAGGCCCACGCCGACCTCGACGAGGCCCGCGTACGTCTCCGCCGCCGCCTGCACCGCGTCCGCGCCGAAGCAGAGCTCGAGCCCGCCGCCGAGCGTCATGCCCCACGGCGCCGCGACCACCGGCACACGCGCGTACTTCAAGCGCTGCGTCGCGTACTGGTAGTTCTTCACCATCGAGCGGATCGACTCCCAGTCCTTGTTCCCGGCCGCCATCACGACCATGAACAGGTTGGCGCCGACGCAGAAGTGATCGCCGTCGTTGTGGATGACGAGCCCGCGGAAGTCCTCCTCCGCCTTCGCCGCCGCCAGCGAGAGCATCGAGATCACGTCGGGATCGATGCTGTTCGCCTTCGTCTTGAAGGTCAGCCCGAGGATGCCGTCGCCGAGATCCCACGCCTCGGCGCCGTCGTTCTTGAGCACCGGCGCCTCGCCCCGCTTCAAGATCGTGAACGTCGCGTTCCGCGGATCCACGCCGCGCTTGACGTACGCGCCCTTCAGGAGATCGTAGACAAGGTCGCCCTTGTAGAAGCCCGTCGCGCCCGAGGCGAGCATCTTCTCGATCGAGTCGGGCAGCGCGATGCCGTCCTTCTTCATGCGAAGGGCGGTCTCGGCAAAACCGAGCGCGTCCCACGCCTCGAAGGGCCCGAGCTCCCAGTTGTAGCCCCACTTCATCGCGTCATCGATCGCGGTCACGTCGTCCGTGATCTCGCCGATCCGCCGCGCCGAGTACGCGAGCGACTTCGAGAGGACCTTCCACGCGAACGCTCCGGCCTTGCCAGGATCCGCGACGAGCTTCTTGATGCGCTCGGCCGGCGAATCGATCTTCTCGATCGACTTCGTCGCCTTGCGGATCCCCTCGTCGCCGCCCTTCGGCCGGTACTCGAGCGTCGACACGTCGAGCGTCTGGATCTGCCCGTCCTTGCCCTTTTTGTAGAAGCCGCCCTTGGTCTTGTCGCCGAGGATCTTCTTCTCGAGCATCGCGCGGGCGAACGCCGGGGCCTTGAAGACCTCGCGGTCCTCGTCCTCGGTCAGCGACGCGTAGCAGTTGTCGGCCACGTGCACGAACGTGTCGACACCCACGAGATCCGCCGTCCGGAAGCTCGCGCTCTTGGGATGCGCCATCGCCGGACCCGTGATCGCGTCGACGTCTTCGGGCTGGAGGCCCATCTCGACCATGCCGTGGATCGTCGCGAGCATCGCGTGCACGCCGATGCGGTTGCCCACGAAGTTCGGCGTGTCCTTGCCGACGACGATGCCCTTGCCGAGCACGTCCTCGCCGAAGCGCCGCACGCGCTCGAAGGTGGCCGGATCCGTGTCGGGCCCCGTCACGAGCTCGAGGAGCTTCATGTACCGGACGGGGTTGAAGAAGTGCATGACGAGGAAGTTCTTGCGGAACGCCTCGCCACGGCCCGCCATCATGTCGGCGATCCTGAGGCCCGAGGTGTTCGACGCGACGACCGCGCCCGGCTTGACGAGCTTCTCGAGGCGCTCGAAGAGGCTCTTCTTCGGCTCGAGCTTCTCGATGATCGCCTCGATCACGAGGTCGCAGTCCTTCACGCGCTCGAGGTCGTCCTCCACGTTGCCGACCTCGACGAGGCGGGCGAAGGACGGGTGGAAAAACGCGGCGGGCCGGGCCTTCAAGGCCTTGTCGAGCCCACCCTGGGCCCACGCGGTGCGGGCGGCGCGGTCGGTTTTTTGGGCGTCGCCCAGATTGGGCGGGACCATGTCGAGCAGGATCACGTGGATCCCGGCATTCGCGAGGTGGGCGGCGATTCCGCTGCCCATGACCCCGGCGCCGATGACGGCTGCGCGGTGGATTGGCTTCATCCGAGAAGACTCCTCTTGTTGTCGTTGGCCCGAGACGGCTACCGCGGAGACCGGCCGGCGTCTACGGACACGATGCCGCAACGCGCCGGCTAGGGGCGGAGGAGCGTCATGTCTAGATCCGCCCGCAAAACGCGCACGCCTCCCCCGCCCAGAGCACGGCCTCCCGCGGCAACTCCAGCGCGCCCTTGCCCCGTTCGAACTTCACGAACACATCCCCGAACGCGGCCGCCTCCTCCGCGTCGTGCGTCACGAGCACCGCGTGCAGCGACCGCCGCACGAGCGCCTCTCGGAGCGAACGCCCGATCGACAGCCGCGACGGCCGATCCAGCGCCGAAAGAGGCTCATCGAGGAGGAGCAACCTCGGCCCCGCCGCGAGCGCCCGCGCGAGCGCCACCCGCTGCCGCTCCCCACCGGAGAGCGAATCGACCCGCGCGTGCCGGAGATCCGCGAGACCCAGCTCCTCGAGCAGCGCGATCGTCGCCGCCCCGGGCCTCCGTCGCTCCTCGCGTGGCAAGCCGAAGACCACGTTCCCGAGCACGTCGAGGTGCGGAAACAGCGCCTGATCCTGCGGCACATACCCGATCCGCCGCGCCTCGGCCGGCACGTCGACCCCCCGCGCCCCGTCGAACACCGCCGCGCCCGACAGACGCACCGAGCCCCGCGCCGGCCGCAAAAGCCCAGCGATCGCGCGTAACGTCACGGTTTTCCCCGCGCCCGAAGGCCCGAACAGGACGAGCACGCCGCGGGGCAAGACGAACTGCGCCTCGACGGCGAACGCCCCCGCGCCCCGCCCCACAGAGGCCCGCAGATCCACCTCGAGCGCAGGCGCGCCCGCCTCACCGGACGGCTTGCTCCGTGGTTCCCTCGACGCCTCCGCGCCTCGCACGAGCGCAGGATACGCCTTTGACGAGGACCGGACGAACGCTTTAGCGTGGAGACCTCGGACCCCCGCGGGCATGGTCGAAACCTCGCGGTTCGACGGCACCTTCGATGCTCTTCAACTCCCTGACGTTCGTCGTCTTTTTCGTGGTCGTCCTCGCCGTCTACCGCATTCTGCCGGGGTGGACCGCAAAGAAGGGCTTCCTGCTCTTGGCGAGTTACGTCTTCTACGGCGCATGGAACCCGCCGTTCGCGGGGCTGCTCGTCCTCTCCACGCTCGTGGACTGGCTCGTCGCCGCGCGGATGAACCAGGAGACCGTCCCGGCGAAAAGGCGCGCGCTCCTCCTCGTGAGCCTCCTCCTCAACCTCGGGATGCTCGGGTACTTCAAGTACGGCCGCTTCGTGCTGGAGAACTTCGTCGCGCTCGTGCAGCGCGCGGGGT
>JANMGF010001642.1:0-3344 GCA_031374535.1 Polyangium sp. (in: bacteria) | reverse complement strand
TCTCACCTTGATGGGCACCTTGTCCCTCCACCTCTAGGAATCGAGGAACACATGACGCTCGGGTTGGTTCGTCTGGGACTCTCCTCCGCGGCCGGGTTTTTCCTGCTCGGCCTCTCGCTCGCCACGGGCGCGCTCGTCTCTGCCTGCGGGGCCGCCGAGACGACGAGCCAGAAGCGCGTCGCCATGCAGACGAGAATCGTCGCCGACGACGGGATCGACGCGCCCTTCGTGAATACGTACGGCTGGTCGATCCGCCTCTCGCTCGCCGCCGTCTCCATCGGCCCCCTGTACTACTTCAATGGCGCGCCGATCTTCTCGGCCGCCGCCGCACCTCCGCGCCCCCGGGACACCTTTGCGCGTTTCCTCGGCGTCGGCGTGGCTTTCGCGCATCCCGGCCATTACCAGCCCGGCGACGCGATGGGGCAGGTGCTCGCCTCGTCCTCGGTCGACCTCGCGCTCGGCATGACAAACCTCCCGCCCGGCGCGGGCGTGTCCGGCATCTATCGATCGGCCCGCTTCTCGTTCGAGCCCACGCCCGTGGGCGACGCGAAGGACGCGCTCGGCGGGCACGTGATCGTGCTCGAGGGCGAGGCCCAAAAGGATACGATGAAACGTATTTTCCGCGTGGAGGCCGACGCCGCCGACGTATTGGACGCATATGGAGAGCCGCGCCTCGAAGGATGTGCCTTCGAGGGCGAGCCGGACGTGCAGGCCGACGGCACGGTGACGATTCACGTCGCCCCGAGCGTATGGCTCGATCAGGCCGAATTCGACGAGGTACCAGAGAGCGCGGACGGGAGCCCCGTCGTATTGCCGAGGGACGGCAACGCGTTCCGCGCCATCACGCGGGGATTCAAGAAGGGGTCCGCCTTGACGTTCGAACACTCGATTCCTTGAGGACCATTCATGCAAACGAAGACGATTGCAACGACGATCCTTTGCCTCGGCGCCATGCACCTCGCGGGCTGCGGCAAAGGCGAACCTGCAGGGCTTGGAGACGTGGCGATCACGACCTGGGGCGAGGGGTACATCGAGGAGGAGCTGCCGGCGTCCGCATTCGAGGACGGCTGGACCGTTCGATTCTCGAAATTCCTCGTGGTGCTCGGCGGCGTCCAGGTCGCCGATGACGCGAGCGCGATCGGCGCGGAGATGAAGACGACGAAACTATTCAATCACGTCGCGAAGGGGGTCAAGCCTCTCGTCACGTTCGAGGACCTCGAGGCCAAGCCCTGGACGAATGTGAGCTTCGAGATTCGCCCCGCCGGCGCCGATACCGAGCTTGGCGAGGGCGCGTCCGCGGCCGACCTCGATGCCATGAACCAAGGAGGGTTCGCCCTCTGGACGGAGGGCGAGGCCACGCTGGGCGCAGTGAAAAAGACATTCCGGTGGGGATTCGGCGTTCCCACGACTTACACCGAATGCAAGGGCGAAAAGGACGGCCGCGAAACGCCTGGCGTCCTCGTGACGAACGGCGGCGTGGACACGGTGGAGCTCACGATCCACGGCGATCACCTCTTCTACGACGACCTGCAATCGCCGAACGCAAAGCTGCGCTTCGACGCCATCGCCTCGGCGGACACGGACAACGACGGCGAAGTGACCCTCACCGAACTCGCGGCGAAAAAACTCGTGGACATCGACCCCGCGGACGGCGCCTATGGCACCGGATCGGCCGGCGACGTGAACGACCTCGGCGCGTTCATCACGGACCTTTCCCGCACGGTGGGTCATTTTCGCGGCGAAGGCGAATGTTTCGCGACGGACCCCAAATAGCGGTCCCCAGTGACGAAAACGGTCACCCGAGCGACCAGGGAGTGACGATTTTCGTCACGCGACCCTGACGCATCGCGGCGCCCGCCTTCGATCTGACCCACTTTCTTGCATGGAAGCGCCTGGATCCAGGACCCTTCGCCTGTGGCACGAGGCGTGCGGTGCGCGCCCAGGGGAATGAGGAACATGGCGCGGCGGGAAAATCGAGGCTTCACTCTGGTCGAGGTGATGCTGGTGGTGGTCATCATCGGGGTCCTGGCGGCGCTCGCCATCTTCGGTGTGAGGCGATACCTCGCCGCGGCCAAGGTCAGCGAGGCCAAACAGACCATCGGCGCCATCGCGCGCGGCATCTCGATGGTCTCCGAGCGCGTGGCGAAGAGCGAGATCCTCCCGCTCGGCGGCGATTCGGCGGCGAGCACGACGGTCTGGTGCCCCGAATGCGGCGGCAGCATGATCTGCACCGCCCCCGGGTCCGTCCCCCAGGCGAAGAAATACCAGCCCGACAATTCGGGCGGCAAGGACTTCGACGCCTGCTGCTGGCGCTGCGTCCGCTTCGGGCTGGACGATCCGACCTATTACCAGTTTCGTTATTCCGTGGGCACGGCCTATCTCGGGCCGCCCCTCGGCGGGCCCGATCCCGGCGCGACGGGCATCGAGGTGGCCGCCGTGGGAGACCTCGACGGCGATTCGACGGTGAGCACCTTGACGCTCGCCGGCTCGCGCGACGTGCAGACCGGCACGGTCCGGTTCTCGACCCAGATCTTCGTCTCCAGCGAATACGAGTGATCGTCACGCCGCCCGCGACGTCTCCACCTCCACCGGCCACGCAGCCGCCGCGGGAATCGGTCGCAAAGCGAGCGACAGCACCTCGTCGAGCGTCTCCACGAAGTGGAAATGCAGCGAGCGCAAGACCTCGTCGGGGAGATCCTCGAGCTCCGCCTCGTTGTCCCGCGGCAGGACGATCTCCGGAATGCCCGCCCGGTGCGCGCCGAGCACCTTCTCCTTCACGCCGCCGATCGGCAGGACCCGACCCCGCAAGGTGATTTCCCCGGTCATCGCGATATCCCTGCGCACGCGTTTGCCCGAGAGCGCCGAGACGATCGCGGTCGCCAGGGTGACGCCCGCGCTCGGGCCGTCCTTGGGAATCGCGCCGGCGGGCACGTGGACATGCACGTCGCGGTTCTCCAGCCGATCCCACGGCACGCCGAGCGACGCCCCGTGCTCGCGCCCATACGTGAGGGCCGCTCGCCCGCTCTCTTTCATGACGTCGCCGAGCTGCCCCGTCAGCACGAGCTCGCCCTTGCCGGGGACGATACTCGCCTCGACGTGCATGATGTCGCCACCCTCCTGCGTGTAATACATGCCGGTGGCGACCCCGATCTCGTCGCGGTCGAGCGCCGTCGTGTGGCGAGCCCGCGGACGCCTGAGCAGCGCCCGGACGTCCGCCACCGTGTCGACCCGCACGCACCGCGCCACCCCCGTCGCGATTCGATGCGCCGCTTTTCGCGCGAGAGATCCGATTGCACGCTCGAGCTGGCGCACGCCCGCCTCGCGCGTGTAACTCGTGATCACCT
>JANMGF010001621.1:0-1764 GCA_031374535.1 Polyangium sp. (in: bacteria) | reverse complement strand
AGGGGCTTGCCAGGGGCCATGCGGACCGCGCGGTGGGCCCGGACCGACCTCGAACCCCCGGAAAACGCAGGCTGGCGCAAGAAGGTGTTCGTTCTTGAAAAGGACTCGTTGCGCTCTTGGCCGAGATGGACGACGCTGGTGGGAAACCAGCACCGTCCCGACCCATTGGGCAACGTGACGGCTGACCCTCTTCTCGTCGTGACCAACAGAATCCCTCCCCCCCCGATCACTCCCGGAACGGTCATCAACGACCGCTACGAAATCCGACAAAGCCTCGGCAAGGGTGGCATGGGCGAGGTCTTCCTCGCATTCGACCGATCGACGCAGCAAGAGGTCGCGCTGAAGGTCGTGCGCGAGGAATCGCGCATGCCTGGCGACGACGAAGCGCTGCGACAAGAGCTTTTGCTCGCGCGATCGGTCGCCCACCCGAACGTGTGCAAGGTCTTCGATTTGGCCCCGAGTCTTTGGGGCCCCATCCTCGTGATGGAGAAGATCGCCGGACAAACCCTCCACACACACATTCGAAAGAAGAAAGCGCAAGGCGGCTACACCGCCGACGAGTTCCGAAAGATCGCCGCCGAGGTGTGCAGCGGTCTCGCGGCGATACACGCGCAAGGCCTCGTCCACGGCGATCTCAAGCCGGGCAACGTGATGGTGAGCGAAGGCCGAACCGTCATCCTCGACTTCGGCTTCGCGCAGGAGCGCGCCCGTGCTTCGGCCCGGCGCCCCGGCGCTCCGCCGGATGGCGGCACGCCGAACTACATGTCGCCCGAGCGACTGCGGAACGGCGGCGCCAGCGTGGACGACGACGTCTACGCCATGGTGCTCACGCTCTGGGAGATGTGGACCTGCCGCGTCCCCGAGCCGGGTTACAAGCCGCGCGCGCGGCCCATGCGTCAGCAGATTATGTTCGACGTGCCCGCGGGTCTCGCGACCGACGAGGTCAAGCAGATCTTCCGCGGCATGAACGAAGATCCGACGATGCGCCCCCAGGCGCGTCACCTCCGGTTCTTCAACCCGACGCAGCTGACGACGAGCCCGATCCAGCTCCCCCGCGAGCGCCTCGAGCCAGGTCCTCCGCCGGGCCGCGCCCAGACCTCCGCGTTCACGCCCGGCGCGCAGTCGCTGCTCATCACGTACGCGACGAACGCGCCGGAGATCGTCGGGCAGATCCTGCCCCTCGACAAACCGATCATGACGCTCGGTCGTCGCGCCGATCAGGACCTCGTGATCCCCGAGGCCACCGTCAGCGGCCAGCACGCGCTGCTCCGTTGTCAGTCGGGCTCGTGGACGATCGAGGACCTGGGCAGCACGAACGGCAGCTACGCGGAGTTCGGCTTCGAGCGCAAGAGCCAGATCACCTTCATGCACAACGGCGAGGTGCAGGTCGGCGAGTGCCGCCTGAAGCTCGTCAGCTTCGGCCCCGAGTCGCCCTCGCACAAGCGCGCGCGCCAGTACCTCGGGAGGCGAGACGGCCTCACCAGTTTGCTCGTTCGTGATCACCTCATGAAGGCCATCGACGAGGACGGGCTCTTCGCCGAGTGGGCCGAGGTGAACGTGCAGGTCGCTCGTTACGAGCTCCGAGGACCGAACCGGCAGGTCAGCGAGAGGCCGACGATCCTGGAGATGCTCGCGCTTCGCAAGGCTGCCCAGCGCGTCGTCGATCTGACGGAGATGCTCATGCTGAGCCTCACGCCCGTCGTCGCCGGCCGCACGGGTCCGCTGAAATTCGTGGTGTCGATGGTCGGCCACTCCCTCGAAGAG
>JANMGF010001619.1:0-4958 GCA_031374535.1 Polyangium sp. (in: bacteria) | reverse complement strand
CTCGCGTGCGCGAAGCCGCCCGTCGCGAACACCACGCCGCGCCGCGCCCGCGCCTTCTTCATCACCCCGTTGTGATCGATCTTCACCCCGACCACCTCGCCGTTCGATTTCTGGATCGCGCCGACCACCCTGTGACCCGTGAGAATCGGCACGTTCCGGTCCTCGAGCCAATCGATCATCGGCTGCGTCAGGAGGAAACCCGGCCATCCGACGAGGCCCGGGGGAGCGCAACCGAGCACGCGGCCGTAAGGCGCGACGTTTTCGGGCAGCCCGTCATGGTAATCCGGGTCCGAGATGGGGCTCGGAGAGAAGCCGAATCCCGGATAGATGATGGGAAACATGGCGCCGAGCTGCGCGAGCTCGTCGATCACGTTGGAGCCTTGATCGTAGAAAGCCGCGAGAAGATCGTACTCGCGCTCCGGCAGGCCGAGCCACGTCGTGGTGGGGTCGTAGAGCGACGGATACGAGAGGCGCGCCATGAGCTTCAGCGCTTCGTCGCGCGGATCCGTGAGCCCCTGCGCGCGCATCAGCGAGTTGTTGGGGATCCAGAACGCGCCGCCTGAAATCGAGGCGGTCCCCCCGGGCTGCGACGCCGCCTCCAGCAGCACGACCGATTTGCCCTCGTGAACGGCCGCCACGGCCGCCGCGAGCGCCGCGCCTCCAGCCCCGACGATGACCACGTCCGCATCATAGTGCCATGTCATGCAAGTTCTCCCTGTACGAGGAACGGGTGAATGAATCGGGCCACGATTGCTGAATCTAACCGACTTCGCGCCCGGACAGCGGAAAAAATCCGTCGGGAGAGCACGATTTCGTCCGCTTTGCCATTTTGTGCCAACGGTGCACGCGTGGGCGTGGCAAGGGTGCCAGGGGATTTTCTCGTGGACCCGCAAATCGCCGCGCTCCCTCGCTTGGAACGTCCTTTGCCGGTCCGGCGGTCGAGGTGCCCATGACCAGGTCGAATCACATCGGTACAATTCTCCGTCACGTCCTTTCCCTCTCGCTTGCGCCCGCAGCCGTCGCCTGTGGAATCGACACCGACGGCTTCGTACCCGTCGCTTGCGGGCCCGAGGGGGGAACTCGTTACCTCTCCGATTTGAAGACGGCCGAGCCCGTCGATTTCATGGAGCTCCGTACGATCGCCGACGGGGAGCCGGGAGAGGCGCGCGTGATCTCGTCTTTTGGCGAAAAATGCGGCTCGGCGAGCGACGTGCCCGCATGTGAGGCTGCCCTCGCCGCGGCCACGTCCGAGCGAGGTTTTCAGCTCAGTCAGTGCGTGGACTTCTGCCCCCGCCACATCCTCGTGAAAAATATCAGCGACGAGGTCGAGGTCCTCGATACGAAGGAGGCGATTCTCTCCTTGATCCGCCCCATCGACACGGCGGGCGAGGCCGTGCTCGCCGCGGAGCTTTCGGGGTACCGCGTCGCCTGCAACAATGCCGACGAGGGCGGCGTCCGGGCCGCGGGCTCCGGTTTCGACGTGCTCGGCACGAAATATACGGCGGTCTGCGACCCGATCGAGCGCACCCTCTTCTTCCTCAACGTCGATCCGGACGGCAACGTGACGGAAATCGACTCCGAGGTCATCGAGTCGGAGTCCGGCGCTTGTATTGGCCGTCGTCCCGCGGGGCTCGCGCGTCGCAAGTCCCGCGGCTCGAGCCGCGCGGGCGCCTATCTCGCGAGCGTCGCCCACCTCGAGGCCGCGAGCGTCGACGCCTTCGAATCCCTCGCCCGCGAGCTCGCCCACCACGGCGCGCCACGCTCGCTCGTCCTTCGCGCGGGCATTGCGAGGCGTGACGAGATCCGGCATGCGCGTGTGATGCGGAGGCTCGCCTCCCGGTATGGCGGGCAATTCCGTGCGCCGCGCGTCGCGAGGCTCGCGGTGCGTGGTCTCGAGGCCCTCGCGCTCGACAATGCCGCCGAGGGATGCGTGCGCGAGACGTTCGGCGCGCTCGTCGGTATGTGGCAAGCCGAGCAGGCGAAAGATCCGACCGTCCGCCGTGTCATGCGCCGGATCGCCCAGGACGAGGCCCGGCACGCCTCCCTGGCGTGGGCCATCGACGCCTGGATTCGTCCGAGGCTCGACGCGGAGGCGCGGGAGCGTGTCGAGGCCGCGCGCCGCAAAACGCTGGAGACCGTGGCCGCCGAGGCCCGCGCCGGGAATGACCCCGCGCTCGTGCGTGCGCTGGGCCTGCCCGATGGCCCTGCGGGCGAGCGGCTCTCGCGGCATTTCGCGGATGCCATCCTCGCGCTTTCTGCGTGAAGCGCGGACGAGGGGCTCCCGGGTTCGACCCCCCTGCACCATTTTTGCGGGGGGTCGTCCGGGCGGCGTGATCTTTGCGTCGCTCGTACCCAGGAGAATCACCGTGGACTGGATTGCCAGGATGTCGTGGGTCGCCGTATTCGTGGGATGCGCCGGGGTCGCTGCGGCTTTGCCCGAAAGTGCCTCGGTGCACACGGATCGGCTGCCGCCCGCCTGGGAGGTCAATCGGGTCGCGGAGGCTCCGCCCCAAAGAACGGTGGCCATCACGGGCGCGACGTTGATCGACGGGCGCGGCGCGCCACCCGTACCCGACGCGGTGGTGGTCGTCCGTGGCGGCCGGATCCTCGCGGTCGGTGCACGAAGATCCGTGGAAATACCTGCCGGCGCGGAGATCGTCGATGCGACCGGACAATCGGTTTTACCGGGCCTCGTCGATGCTCATTTTCACCTCGACGGCGACCTCCCTTTGCCAGCCCTTTACCTCCAGCGTGGCGTGACTTCGCTGCGCGACCCTGGCGCCTGGATCGAGGCCTACAATCCCGTGCGCGCCGCCGCCGCCCCGATCCCGCGCCTATTTCTGACGGGCCCGCACCTCGATTCGCCGCCGCCTGCCCATCCGGCGGATGCGCTCCTCGTCCATGACCGTGCGGAGGCGCGCCGCGCTGTCGGAAAGCTCGCGGACCAGGGCGCGTCGGCCATCAAGATCTATTATCGATTGCCGCTCGATCTGATCAAAGTCGTCAACGAAGCTGCCCATGCGCGTGGCCTTGTCACCACGGCGCACCTCGAGATCGTGGACGCAGACGACGCCATTCGTGCAGGGCTCGACGGCGTCGAGCACGTCACCTCGTTTGGCACGACGATCGCGCCTCCCCAGGAGGCGGAGGCATTCCGGCAGGCCGTCCTCGCGGACAACGCCGCCCGCGGCCCGGGTCGTTATGCCCTCTGGAGCAAGGTCGACGTCGATTCCCCCGCTGTCTCCGAGGTCCTCGATCTTCTCGTTGCGCGAGGCACGTTCTTCACGCCCACGCTCGCCGTTTACGAGCGACGGCCTGGAGATCCCGGGAGCAACGAGGTCGAGGCCCGCGCCTTCTCGAATATGCTCGCCTTCGTCGGCCGCGCGCACGACGCCGGCGTGCGGATCGTGGTCGGCTCCCATT
This sequence comes from Polyangium sp. (in: bacteria), assembly GCA_031374535.1. Taxonomy (GTDB): domain Bacteria; phylum Myxococcota_A; class Polyangia; order Polyangiales; family Polyangiaceae; genus Polyangium. The sequence goes on along the minus strand of JANMGF010001619.1, from coordinate 1,535 downwards.
CCGCGGTGCCTCACGCCGAGCGAGGCGACGCCTACGTGCGTGAATTGGAGCTCCTCCACGAAGCCGGCCTCTCGCTCGCGGAGGTCCTCGAGGCCGCCACCCTGGAGACCGCGAAGTTCCTCCGCATCGAGGACCGGCTGGGGAGCATCGAGCCCGGCAAGATCGCCGATTTGATTCTCGTCGGAGGCAACCCGCGGCGCGACCTCGCTGCTATGCGGGACGTCCGCGGGGTCATGCTGAACGGGGTATGGGTCGCGAATCCGCGTTGAGCTCCCTCCTTCCCTCGTTCAGCGTTGTTCCCCGAGCCCCAACGACAGCAGCGCGAGGAAAGCGCCCTCTCCGTATTTCGTGCGTGGATCGAATCGCGCCACGTATCTCGCCGGATCCGCGGTGACGACAGTGCCGGCGCTCACGAGCAAGAGGTCGGGGTTTTGCCATCGCGGCAGGAGGGCGGAGAGCGCCTCCGCGGCGACGGACCCATATCGAGCCTCGTCGAGCCAGCCCATACGAACCCCAACGCCCATTCCATACGCGATGAGCGAAGATGCCGACGTCTCCTCGACGTTGCCCGGGAGCGCGTCATCACGCAAGACCGTCATCCACAGCCCCGAAGGTTTGCGCTCGGCGAGCAGCGCCTCCGCCGTGCGCTGGTAACTCTGTAGAATGAAGGGATGGGACGGGTGGCCTTTTGGCAGGTGCGTGAGCACCTCGGCGAGCCCCACCAGGGCCCAGCCATTGCCGCGCCCCCAGAAGACGGGGTTCCGCCCGGTTTCGGGGTCAGCCCACGCCGGGAGTTTTCCTTCGGCGCTCGGCTCTGCCCAGCCATGCACGTGCAGGCCCGCCTGCGGATCCATGAGGTGCTGGATATGCAGGACCGTTTGTCGCGCCGCCTCGTCCGCGTGGGTCTCGTCCCCCGTCGCTGCGCCGAGCCGCGCGAGAAAGGTGAGGAGCAGGAAATCCGAGTCGACCCACAGCTCCACGGAGCCCTGATACCCCTCCAGCGACGAGGAAATATGCGAAATGCTCCCGTCCTCGGCCCTGTAGAAATTCCGCAGCATGTATTCGTGGATGTTTCGTGCTGCGTGGAGATACCGGACGTTGCCGGTCTCTCGGTACACGAAGAGCAGGTTGATCCCGCAGGCGATGAAATCGACGTCGGGCGACGCGGGCACGAAGGAGCCATCGTCGCCGATGGCCGTGTCGACGCTCTCGCGGAGATACTCCAGCCATGCCGTGCGCCGCGCTGGGTCCGACAGGTACACCTTCTCCACGCCCCATGACAGTGTCGCATCACGCCAGTAGCAGCGGGCCTGCTCCGCGGGGTATTTGGACCGTATCGCCGACAGCATCTCCGCGGCCACGACCTCCGCGCGCGCGGGCGGATCCGGGTGTAATGCGACTGGAGACAGCAGGACGACGAGCAAGGGTGTGAATCGGGTTCTCATGGCCCCTTCCTTTCCGTGTGATCCGCGCCCTGTACGAGCTCGGCACCCCGCGTGCATTGCATCCGACGGGCCCCGCGTGTTTTCCACGAG
>JANMGF010001599.1:0-10215 GCA_031374535.1 Polyangium sp. (in: bacteria) | reverse complement strand
GGGGGCTTGTATGGGGGCTTGTATGGGGGCTTGGGCCTGGACTTGTGCCTGGCCAAACCCGAGGAGGCTGGCCGCCGTCGGGGCCTGTGATTCGACCGATTCGGCGGGCCGCGCGCGTGGGACCCGGAGCCGCACGGCGGGATCACCGAGGAGAATGTATCCCGAGAGGTCCTGCCGCAGCATCCAGAGATGCCCGAGCCGCGCCTCGTCGCGCCGCCCGCCGCCCGCCTCGAGATCATAAAGGCTCGTGAGCTCCGTGTTCGCCTGCTCGAAGAAACGGACGAGCTCCCGAAAGGAGACGCCCACGCGGTCGCCACGCACGAGCGAACGCACGACGGACATGAAGCGGGCCGGGCGGGCGATCGGCGTCCCCGCGTCGCGCTCCTCGAAGCTGTAGGTCCAGGCGAGATCGATATGACCGAGGAATGCGAGAGGGCCATTGGGATTCGCGAGCGCGGCCCGCGGCAAGGAGGCGACGAAGGGCGGGGCATTGCCGGACGGAAGGGCGCGGAGGACCTCGTCGGTCTGGCCGCCATATTGCCCGAGCTTCTGCAATCGCTCGAGCCAGTGCCGGTAGGCGCTCCGGTCCGGGGTGCCGCCGCCATAACAGGCGACCATGAACCATATCCCGCCCGGCGCGAAGGGGCGCTCGCCTATGTCGGACGCGGCAAACGTCCCCTCGCGGCCAAAACGCATGGCCCCCTGCCGAGCTTGTTGTTCGGCGAAGCTCTTCCAGCCCGCGCGCGGGGCGCCCGCGCCATGGCTGACGCTGAACAATACGCCCGGTTCGGGGCGGGACGCGGCCTCGATCCATTCGTCGGGGGAAGGCGCGTCCACGCGTCCACGCTCCTCGATGGTGTTCGTGGGAAATTGTCCGGCCGCGGCGCGGCGACGCACGAGCTCGAGGCCAGGGCGCACCAGGGCGCGGTACGTGGCGGTCGTGGCCGCCGTGCCGTCGTGCACGGTGTAAAAGGTGGCGTGCGGGGCATTGACCAGGGAGGGGGCGCGCTCGGCGGCGAGGACCTTGTGGACGTAGGCCTCGTAGCCTCGTTCATTCGGAAAAGCGAGCCGACCGACGAACCCGTCCGATTGCTGGACTTGCTGGATGGCGAAGGGGACCTGATCCAGATCCCCGAGGATGAGCTGATAACGAGGAAGATCGTCGGTGAGGTCGGCGCCGCGGTCGAAGACCTCCTTGCGCCAGCGCGCGGCGCCCGCCATGTCGAGGCGCGCCGGTGCGCGGAAGACCTGGATGTCTCGGCCCCCCTGCTCCGCGCGGCGCACCTCGATCAAGGGGCGCAAAAGCTCGAGCAGGCGGCTCCCGGGTTGTCCTTCCGGCACAATCACGCCCCAGCGCTGGGCATTCAGGTCGTCCGGATCCTCTCCCTCGTCCCAGAGGTGCGTCGGGCCGGGGCGCGCGTCGGGGCGCTCGTCTTGCTCTGCGGCAGCGCTTTCGGGGAGGCCGCCTTCGAGCAAGGGGCTGCCGTCGTCGTCGTGGCTGAGGAGGAGGTGGAGATCGGTCGCGCGCATATTCGTGCCTTCGAGCCTCGTCACGATATCATGGCTTCTGGGGTCCGGGTGCGCCGGTTTGCGCGTCGCGCATGCAGCTCGCGGGGTCGAGGCCCTGCGCCTCGGTGCACGCCACGCAATTTTTTTGCGCCGTGGCAAAGTCCTCCGCCAGGTACCGCCTGCGGAGCGACGTCGTGGCGCAGTCGTCATTGGCGCGCTCGAGGCCCGCGGCGATGGCTTCGGGCTCCGCTTCCCACCGCTGGAGGAAGCCCTGCGCGTCCACGGTGAGGATATAGGGGCCCTTCACGTCGAATGCCGCAATGGGAAAGGTGGACGCGGGGCTCGCGAGGACGAACAACGGGCCGGATTGCGATAACTTCCAGACGTGGACGGTGTTGTCCCGGGATTTCGTGAGGACACGTTCGCCGCGCGCGTCGAATACGGCGGAGAGGACCGGGGCGGGATGCACGAGCTCGACATAGGTGCCGTCCCGCTTCCAGACGCGCGCGGTCTTGTCTTGGGAGGCCGTGACGACGTGCTCGCCGTCCGTGGAGAAGGCGACGGCGGTGATGGTTCCGTGGTGCCGGGCCAGCACCTTCGGTTTTTCCTTTGAATCGAGGTCGACCCACCAAACACAACCGTCCTCGCGGCCGAGGGCGAGCGTTCGCGCGCCGGGACGGCCGCTCCAGGCGACGGACGTGAAGCCGCCGGAGGTCGCGGCAATCCGCGCGCCAGTGCCCGAGGCGCCGGCGGTCTCGCATTTCTCGGCCGAGACCTGGAGAGGTACGGGGGGACTTTCGGGATTGTTTGCGTCCCATACGAGCGGCGGCCCCTCGTCCGCGATGCTCGCGAATTCTTTCCCGTCGGCGCTCCAGGCGAGCCCGAGGATGGGCACGTCCGGGTAATGCAGGGGAAACAGGCGCGTGGGCAGGACAGAGAGCTCGGCCTTCGAGGGGGCTCGGTCTTTCTCGATGCGCGTGAGCCCCACGCCGCCCTCCGCGTCGCCGGTGAGGACGCGTGTTCCATCCGGGCTCCATGCGGCCACGAGGAGCCTCACATTTGGATTGGAAAGGAGGCCGAACGGGTGGACGTCCTCGTAGACCTCGGCGTCCGGGGACACGAGGTATATGGAAAACTCGCCCTCCGGCGTGAGCACGAGCAGGCGGTCCTGGGTCGGGCTCTCGACGGCCTGGGTCACGTAATGCCCGAGGATCCGCGGGAGGACGGGCTTCGGCAGGTGCGCGAGATCCCAGACGCGCGCGGTCTCGTCCCAGGCGCCGGTGACGAGCCGATCGTTTGCGGGCGAGAATGCAACGGTGGTGACGTCGGCCTCATGGCCATTCAAGACCGCGAGCTGCGTGTACGAGACGCGTCCCTTGGCGCGGGGCCCCGGGGCTTCGATGTTTTTCGCCCAGATACGGACCGTGTTGTCGTCCGCGGCCGTGGCCACGATGTTGCTGCTCTTCGGGTGAAAGACCGCCAGATTGACGGGGCCCATGTGGCCACGCAGCGTGGAGGATTCCTCGCGTGTCTTCACGTCCCAGATACGCGCGGTGCCGTCGTACGAGGCGGTGACGATCGACGCGCCGTCCGGGGAGAATTCGGCCGACGCGACGGGCGCTGTATGCCCTTCGAGGCAGGCGTGTGTCCCCTTTTGCACGTCCCAAAGGCAGGCCGTTCGGTCAAAGGAGGCGCTGACGAGGCGTTTGCCCTCGGGATCGAAGTCGAGGGCGACGATGGCATCCTCATGCCCCGACAAAGTTTTTTCGAGGACCGGGCCCGTGACCGGGGAGAGGTCCCACATTTCAATGGTTCCCTCGTCGGTGGCCGTGGCCACGCGCTGTCCATCGGGGGAGAAGACAGCCGCGGACAAGGCATGCGCATGTCCGCGGAGCTGGGCCCGGGCCTGCGGCTCCGGGCCGGAGACGTCCCAGATCGTGGCGATGCCGCCCGCGGAGGCGGTGAGAACGCGTCGGCCCTGGCCGTCGAAGACCGCGGAGAAGACCGGCGAATCGTGCTTCAGGACGAGGGGTTTGCCCCGGCCATTGCCGTCCCAGACCTTGGCCGTTCCATCCTCCGAGGCCGTGACGAAGCGGCGGCCGTCCGGGGCCCAGGTGGCGTGCCAGAGCTTCTCCTGGTGCCCCGAAAGCGTGACCTTCGGGATCGGATGGCCGAGGAGGCTCTGGGTGAGCGAGAGGTGACGGAAATCGTGGAGGAGGTCGGGGAAGGGGCCACTTCGCTGGGAAAGGACGGACGCGGCCGCCGCGTGCTGATTGCGCGCGATGAGGTTCAGGGCGCCGCCGACGCGGAGGTGCTTTTCAGCGTTCCGCCGCTCTTCCTCGGCCGTCTTGCGCGCTTCCTCGGCCCGGGTATGCGCCTCCTCGGCGCTCGCTCGTGAGATGTCGGCGGCGTCCTTGGCTTTGCTCGTCCGCAAGGCAAGGAGGGCCATGGCAATCGCCAGGACCCCGGCAATCGCGGCGCCGCGAATGAGCTTTCCACGCTCCTGCCGCTGCTTTTCGATCACCTCCGCGGCCTCCGCCCCCTCGGCGTGCTCGCTGGCCTCGATCATCGCCCGCGTGCCTTCGTCGAGCTCGTCCTCGGCCTGCGCGCGGATCTGCTTGGCATATCCGAGCTGCGCGCCGCGGAGGAGCACGCCGTGCGCCTTGTAATCGGTGGCCCAGCGCTCGAGCTTGGCCATTTCCACGACGCGCGCTCGGTCCTCGGCGAGCCACGCGGCGAGGCGTTTCCACCGGCGGAGCAGGGCCTCGTGCGCGACTTCCACGACGATCCGGCCGCCTTCGTCCTGCCGCGAGAGGAGGCGCGCGGCGATGAATCGTTCGAGCAGCGCATCGAGGCGCGCCCGTCGCTCCGGATCCGCGGGGACGAGGCGCGCGAGGGGGACGCGCCGTCGCGTATTCGAGGCGCCGCCTTCGCCGAAATGGGTGAGGCGTGAAAAGAGCCAGCGGGCGAGCCTTTGCGAGGGTTCGTCGAGCTCGTCCACCACGGCGTCCGCCATTCGTTCGAGCGCGCCGAACACGCCGCCGAGCTCCTCGTACCGGGCCGCGTCGAGGGTTCGTCCTTGTCTTTTTTGCCAGAGCAGATCGAGGACGTATTCGACGAGCGGCAAGGCGGTGGGCTCGGCGCCGACCTCGGCGATGATGCGGGTCGCGAGCCCCGGCGTGAGCGAGAGGCCGACCTTGCGCGCGGGCTCCTCGATCACGGTGCGGAGCTGGGCCGAGCCCATTTGCGCGACGAATACGCGATGCGCTTCGTCATACGCCACGCGGTCGAGCCGGAGGCCCGTGGTTTCATCGAGCACGATCTGCCCGCACTCGCCCACGAAATCGACACGCATGCTGGTGATGCAATGGATCTTCCCCTCGCCCGAGCAGCGTTTCCAGAGCTCGACGACGAATGCCTGTCTTTCGGCGGGATCCTGCACGTGGGTGAAGATCTCCTCGAACTGGTCGACGACCAGGAGGAATGGGAGCTCCTTTTCGCGGCGCGCGCCAATCGCCGATTCGAGGGCCGAGAGCGGCGCGGAGCCGGGGCGCATGACACAGACTTCCCACGCGCCGCCAGTGGCCGAGGCGAGCGCCGTGATTTCGCGGTGGAGCACGGAGAGCGCTTGTTGCGCGACGGGACCTGGGCTCCTTCGCCCGAGGAGGTGGGAGAGACGCTCGACGGCGCGCTTGAAATCCTCCGCGTCCTCGGTATCGCCCCGCGCGGCGCCGCGATCGAGGAGGCGGGGCACGACGCCCGCGAGGACCATTGACGATTTACCGGTGCCCGACCCACCCGCGACGACGAGAAAACGAGGTTTGCCCGAGGCAGCAAGCGCCGCGAGATCGGCGAGGGTCTCCTCGATCTCGGCCTCGCGGCCAAAGAAAAACCGGCGATGTGCGGCGTGGAAAGCGAGGAGGCCACGATAAGGACGAAAGACGATGGGCCGGGTATCCTCGCCGTCCTCGGGGCGGGCTTGCAAGGTGAGGCTGGCCCAGTCGAGCCGCCCCGCCTCGCGGAGGAGGCGCTGCCGGGCCGCCATGAGCGCGTTTTCGACGGACGCCGGCTCGACGAGGAGCCTGTCGTAAAAACTCTCCGTGAAAACGATCGAGCCCTGGACCGAGAGTGGGAATCGCGAGGCGACGACGGCCTGGATGCCGGCCTGGTGGAGGTTTTGCGCGACGCTGCCGAGGTGATTGCCGATCTGCCCTGGATTGCCGCTGTCGCAGGCCGAGAGCACGACGAGGCGAATACGGCCGGCGTGGGGCGCGAGGATTTGCCTGAGTTTGCCCGCGTCGAGGAGGACACGTTCGCCGCCGCCGTCATCGGCGTCCCAGGCGAGGCCATGGGTTTGTCCGGATGGCGAGCCGTGGCAAAGGAGGTGGAGGACGGTGATGATTTCGCCGGATTCGGCGGACTTTTCGAGGGCGCGGGAGAGGCGGCCGAGGGAGAGGTGGGAGAGGACGTCGCGGGCGGGGTCGAAAGCGTGATGGCCACGCTCGGCGGCGCCGCGGAGGGCATTCAATTGCTCGGCGAGGGGGACGGCGCCGGCGGCGGCGGACCACCCGAAAAGAATGCGGCCGCCCTCGGGCATGGGCGAGGGCTCCTCGGGGCGGGTCGTGGTCTCGGGCCAGGCATACCGGACGAGGACCTCGGGCAGCTCGCCGAGGTGCTGGCCGCTCGATTTGAGGGTCAAGAGCTCCCAGGGCAAGGCATAAAGCTCGGCGGCATTCGAGCGGAACGTGATCAGCACGGGATCGCCGCGGGTGGAGGAGGCGAGGATTTCCTCCTCGTGGCGTGACCAGCCCGCGGGCGCGAGGAATCGACGGAGGGCGCGCCCGAGGCGCTGGACTGTGGCGGGATCGCAGCCCGGGCGGCGGACAGCGTCGAGATCGGAAAAAAGCGCGGGGTTCCAGTCGATCGTGACGGTCTCGGCGCCGCCGCCCTCGGTGCGAAGGACATAGGTCACTTCGCCGTCGGGCAATACATAGGATTCGTCGACCTGCGCGGTGCGGGTGAATTCGAGGAGCAGGCGTATCGGGCGCGGCGCGGTCACGAAGGGCTCATCCGTTGGCGATGACCTTGGTCTGGCCGGGGTTCAGGATCTGGATCACGCCGCCCCAGGAGCACATGAGCTGGCAGGAGTTGTGGAGGGTGGGAAGGCTCTTGAGCATGACCTTGGTGCTGCCCGGAATCCAGGTGCCGGAAGGGACGGGGATGCAGGGCATGGGGGTGAGCGCGCCCAATGCAGCGGCCGTGGCAGCGGCGACCACGGGATTCGACATCGAGTTACAAGAGCCGAACGGGAGGACGTTGGTCGTGGGCACCATGTCGGCGATATTGGCGGCGGACGTGGTGGCATTGACCATGTTCGCGGGGAGGATCATGATCGAGGCGGGGGCCGCGCCGAAGCTACACATCGCGGTCGCGCCAGAGGCTACTTGGACGGCCATGGGGGTTCTCCCGCGAGCGTACCGGAGGCGAGAGGGGCGGGCTAGTTTTTGGGGGTGCTCTCGAGGTTCGCGCGCACGTCAGGCGGCAGGGAGAGGCGCCTCGGGTTTCGGGCGGAGCGATTGGGCGAGGCGCCGGGCGAGCTTTTGCGAGGGCTCTTCGCAGACCAGGAAAAATAGGTAGGCCAGGCCGAGCGAGAGGCCCATGAGGAGCGCCCAGTCGATGAAATGACCGAGCTTCAATCGATAGTATTTCTTGAAGATTTCCCACGCGGCCAGGTGCACGAGGTAAAGCGAATAACTGAAGAGGCCGAGGCGCTCGGACCAGCGGGGCACGCGTGAGGCGGAGAGGTGCGGGATCTCCACGAGGAGCCAGGCGTAGACGAGGAGCGAGAAGGCGTTCAGCGTCCAGGGATATCCGATCGGGGTATGGAAGCGGAGGGCGAGGGCGGCGGCGCTCGCGAGCCAGACGGCGAGGCGAAAGGCCCAGATGTGAGGGTTCGTCCGGGCCGGGCGTTCGTGGAGACGTTCGGCGAGCAGGCAGCCGAGGAGCCAGCAGGGAAGGCCGATGATCCATTGCTTGGCCCAGCCAAACGCCGGATAAGGGAGGGCGCGGGGATCGACGAGCACGATCACCGCCGCCGCGAGGGCAAAGGAGGCGAAGGCGATCGGGCGCCAGCCGAAGCGATCACGCAAAAGGAGGAGGAGCGGGTAGAGGGTGTAATAGATGAGCTCGCATTGCAGGCTCCAGAGGATCGACTCGGAGAGGCCGAGGTAAGGAATACCGACGGCGGACGCGAGGGCGATCGAGGCGAGGAGGGGGATGCCGATGCGGACGTAGCGGCGGACGAAGTATTCGGGCCAGTGTGGGCGGCGCGAGAGGGAGGGCCAGTGAATGCAGAGGCCGGAGACGACGAAAAAGACGATGACCGCGGCGGGGCCGTTCCAGGCGACACCATAAGAGGCGGAGAGCAGCCACGCGACGGGGTGCGAGCGTTCGAGGCCCGCGAGCAAGGGGGGCGGGCCGAGGTGGCTCAGGACGACCATGGATGCCGCGACGAAACGGAGGGTGTCGAGCCCGGCGATTCGCGCGGGTTCGCCGGGAGGGCGGGCTTCCGGGGGCCTTTGGTTCATCCGAGGCTCAACGGCGGGCGCAGAGGACCTGGTCGAGGTGGACGGTGATGTCGAATTCAGCGCCGAAATGGCGTTCGAGGGACGCGAGGAGCTCGGCCTTCGAGGGAAAACCGTCCTCGACGCCAAAACAACGGAAGTCGTCGACGACGATGGCGCGGATGCGGTCGCGGAATCGGGCGAGGACGTCGACTTCGAGGACGGCGGGCTCGGGGATGTCGCCGCGGGCCGTCACGCCGCCGGAGAAATGGCCGTCGAGGAAGACGAGGACATCACGCACGTCGCCCCGCGCGAGGACCTCGGGCAATACGGCGAGGCCGTCGCCTTCGATGACCTCGACGTTGGGGAAGCGGCCGAGGTATTGCTTGGCCTTGCGCGTGAGCTCGGGGTCGAGCTCGATCGTGACGACTTTCTCGAAGAGGCGGGCACACCGCGCGGCCGTGACGCCGAGGTAGGTGCCGGTCTCGACGAAGGTGCGGGCGCCGGTCTTTCTGCGCAAGGCGTCGATGTTGCGGAGCTTGGAGAGGCTGTGGGGGTTTCGGACGTCGAACGTGACGAGCCGGTAGAGGTCGAGGAGGTGGCCGCCGAGGGCCTGGAGGAATGCGCCTGGTTTGTTCATCGGGACCCCACGGCGGATACGGCCTTCAAGGCGGCGAGATTGCCCCGCAGGAGCGCAGGCCAATCGGCGACACGCTCGGGGACGGTGCCTTCGTAGAAATGGTCGTTGAGGGACGCCGGGCGAACGGCGCGGAGGTGTTCGTGTTCCATGGGATGGAGCAGGACGGGGGCGTCGGAGAGGAAAGCGGACCACAAGCTGAAGGTGCTCCAGGCGGAAGGAAGGACGACGCGGCTTCGGGCGAGGAGCAAGATGTCGACGATGGCGGGGCGCTCGGGGGCGCGTGTGGTGCTCGGCAAGGCGAGGAGGGGGGCGAGCTCGGCGTCGCTTCCGTCGGAGAAGACGGTGACGGGCAAGGGCGCACGGGTGATCTCGCGAATGCCTTCGATGAGGCGGATGAAATGGGAGAGCGGGGTCGGGCCGAGGGAGCGGGAGAGGTCGTGGTCCGGGGCGAGGGGGCCGAAATCGCCGCGGCGGACGTGGACGCCAATCACGGGGGGAGGGGAATCGTCGAGGGCGCGGCGGCGCGCGGGGGTGAGCATGGCGAGGAGGCGCCGGCGCAGGAAATCGCGGTGCTCGGCGAAGCTCAGGAAAAAGTCGGGGAGGGATTCGTAGCGGTAAACGGTGCCTTTGGGATCCTCGGTCTCGGGGAGCCGCGCGACAAGGGGCTCGCGGACGATGCGGCCCGCGAGCGAGAGCGCGGTGGCGTGCGCGAGGCCGACCGGGGAAGGGGGGAGGAAATCGGCGACGTAAATACGCTTCTGGCGTTCGCCGCGCAGCCAGGGGCCAATACGCAGGGAGGCGAAGCCGGTGGTGATGAGGGGCAGGTGATTGAGCTTCGCGAAGGCGGCGGCGCGCGCCCACACGAGGAGCATGTTTCCGAGGCCGGTCCGCGGGAGGCGGGCGTGACAAACCGGGGGGAGGCCGTGCGCGAGGCGGGAAAGGGGGGTGGGTAGCATAATCAGGATCGAGCCCCGGCGCTGGCGCTCGCGCGGCTTCGCGCCGTGGCGTCGAGGAGGAAAATGGACGGGACGAGCACCAGGGCGCGGAAGGTGACGTTGACGAGGGTGCTGCCGGCCTCGGACATGTCGATCATGTTGAAGACGAGGGATATGTAAAGCACGAGCCGGATGGGATCCTGCTCAGGGAAAGGGGTCGCGAGGCGCCAGAGCAGGCCGAACAATGCGCCGAGGGCGCCGAGGCCAAAAAGGACGCCGGGGATGCCAAAGTTCCAGTAGAGCTCGCCGGCGGCGGTCTGCGCGATGGACGTCGTGGCCTCGGCCTCGGAGCGCGCGGCGCCGATGTAATAGTAGAACCAGGCGCCGCGGGAGACGTTGGGTTTGTCGGGCCAGAAGAGGCGGGGGACGAAGGCATAGGCGAGGTAATCGAGGGTCTCGCCGTCGCGCAGGCCGTGGCGAAGGACCTCGCCATACAAGAAGGCCGCGGGGGTGGGCTCGAAGCTGCGCTCGAAGAAGGCGACGGCCTGGTCGGAGATGCCGTCGCCGT
>JANMGF010001593.1:0-4872 GCA_031374535.1 Polyangium sp. (in: bacteria) | reverse complement strand
CATGCCCGGGTCGACGCGTGGTCGAGGGAGGCAGGAGAACGTCGACCGAGGTGGTCTCCCCGCGTCGAGGGGCACACGCGTCGGTTTCGCGGGTGGTTCGGCGCGCGGGAAAGGTTGGCCCCTCCGCGTCACCGATGATATTGCCGCCCCGCTTTGGCAGGCCGGCAAGGCCCCAAGCGTTCAGGTCAACCACCGCCCGCATGGCCCTCCCCCGACTCTCCTCCCTCCTCCGAAACGGCCAGCGCCACGTCGCGATGACCGTCCTCGGCGCCGCCGCGCTCGCGCTCCTCATGTCCCGTGGCGTGCCGGCCTCGGGCTCGCGGGACAGGTCCACCGCGCTCGCCTCGGCGCTCTCGTCGCGGGGACTCGTGCTCGTGGCCGAGGACGTGGCCTGGATCGATCCGCCCCGCGGCGTGTGGGGGGCCCTGTTTGCTACGAGCCGCGCGGTCGTACGCGCCGCACCCGCGCCGGGCGAGCCGAACGATCTGTACCTCGTCCACGCCAACCTCTCCCCCGAAGGCGTGCTGCTCGATGTCGGCGGCGCGTACAACCTCACCGAGACGAGCGGCGCCGACGAGTCGAGGGCACGCGTTCGTGGCGAGCGCCTGGCCTACGTCTCGAACCCGCTCATCGGCGGCAGCCACCCCACAGCACACGTCTTCGACCTCTCGGGACAAACCACCGCGGCCGAAGGCTGGACCCGCGTCGAGCGTCTGCAAAACGCGCTCACGAACGCGCAAGAGACCGGACAGCTCGGCGGTATCGGCAAACGCACGTTCACCCTCGGCGAGGACGAGGCCCAAGCCGCCGAAGGACAGCCGTCCGAAGGCGAAACGAAGGAAGGCGAGGCGCCCGCGCGGGACGTGCGATGCGCGCTCGATGAAGGAACACTCGTCGTGAAGGACGGGGCCCGCGAGGCGCGTGTTCCGCTCGATGGACCGGCGACGTTGCCCTCGTGGCTCACGCACGAGAGTGGCGAGCTCGCCAGGCCGGGGAACGTCGTCACGTGGTCGGTCGATCGCGTGCGGGAGGTGATCGGCGACGAGGCGATGCAGACGATCAAGGCCGTCGCGTTCGCGGGCCTCGAGGTCGTCATGCGCCAGAAAGAAAACATGGGCGGCGAAGAGGCCGCGGCCGACGCGATCGCCGAGGAGCTCGGGCAAAAGACGCTCGAAGCCCCGGTGCGTACGATGCCGACCGATCCCGAGATCGGCTGGCCCCCGGCGCCGCTCGATCCGTGGGTCACGCCCGCGCTCCCCGGCGAAGGGCAGTGGAACCCGCAGGAGAAGGATCCGTTCATCCGACGGGTCGAGGGCCTGCCGCCCGCGTTCGTGACGACGTACATCCGCCCGGATCGATCCCGCAAGACGACACGCGTGTTCATCGCGGTGTGGGATCCGCGGCAGGTGGAGCTGCACATGATGGCCGGCACGGTCGAGCCCAAAGGCGCGACGGGGGAGGCCGGGCCCGGGCTCATCCCGAGGGATCCGGCGGTGCTCGAGCGCGTCGTCGCGGCCTCGAACGCGGGCTTTCAGGCGCTACACGGAGAGTTCGGCATGATGGCCGACGGCGTCGTCTACCTGCCCCCGAAGCCGTACGGCGCGACCGTCGCCGTGCTGCGGGATGGCTCGACGGCGTTCGGATCGTGGCCCGAGGATCAGAGCATCCCCGAGAACGTCCTGTCCTACCGGCAGAACATGACGGTGATGGTGCTCGACGAGAAGTTCAACCCGTACGGGCGCAACTGGTGGGGCGGCACGCCGCCGGGATGGGCCGACAAAACGCACACGGTGCGCACCGGGATCTGTCTCACGAAGGAGAAGTTCGTCGCGTACTTTTACGGCTCGGATCTCGGCCCCGAGGGGCTCGCGCAGTCGATGATCCAGACGCGTTGCACGTACGGGATCGCGCTCGACATGAACGCGGGGCACAGCGGGCTCGAGTTCTACAAGGTCGCGCCCGAAGGCGAGATGGATGCGCTCGGGAGGCCGCTGCAATACGACTGGGAAGCCGAAGGCACGGTCTCCGGGATCGACGGCTGGAAGTACCGCGGAAGGCGCTTCATCCGCGGCATGGGTCTCATGAGCTTCCCGCGGTACATCAAGCGCGAAGCGCGCGACTACTTCTACATGACGCTCCGCCACGTGCTGCCGGGCGCGGGTCTTTCGCCGGTCGCGCAGCCTCCCGTCGAAGGGGAAGGGCAGTGGCGCGTGAAGGGCCTGCCGCACCACGGGTTCCCGTACGCGCTGGCCACGACCGAGATCCGCATCGACGCGGCGCGGCCTGATCGCAAGGCGCGGGTGGTGAAGATCGATCCACGCACGGTGTCGGCCGGGAAAACGTCAGGAAGTGGGGCGGGCAAGACCGTGGCGGTGCTCGATGCAGGCCCGGCCGATGGTTCCGCGGGCGCGTCGTCGCTCTGGGCTTCGACGGGCGCGTTCGCGATCGGCGCGGAGGCGCCCGTGGAAGGGGCGATCCGGCTCGCGACGGGCGCGCCGAAGGCCACGGTCGCGGCCGCGGCCGTGGGCGTGAACGACAAGGACGGCATGTTGCTTTACGTCGAGATCATGGCGCCCGGGGAGGCGTCGGCGGCCGACGCGAAGGCGCTCGACGAGCTCTTGAAGAACGCCGGGTGCAGCACGAGGTTGCTCCTCGCGAAGCCACTCGCGCTCGCGCTCGGGGGCGACACGGATCTCGCGGGGACCGCGGTGCACCCGCCCCAGGGCCCGACGGCGGTGCGCCTCGCCCGCGCCGAGGCCCCCGGGGGGCGGCGGATCCTGGAAGACACGCCCATCGTGCCCTTCAACACGTGGTACCCGCTCCAGCAGAAGCGGATCCGTTACTTCAAGAAGCCGGCGAAAGAGACCCCCGAGGGGGAGGCGAACTAGAAGGCGCATCGAACCTCTACTCGCGTCGCGCGAGATGTGCGAAAGGGTTTCCTGTCGTCCGCGGCGTACAAGCCGCATTCTGTCGAGGAGTGGCTGAACATGGCCGATGATAAGGGCAGCGATCTGGACGTCTTCGAGGGGCTGGCGAAGAAGGCTCCTCGCGGCACCACGCCAGGACTCATGCCGCCGCCCCCGTCCGGCGCCCCCCGCAAGAGCACGCTGCTCGGCGGCGTAGGCGTCCCCCTTCCGCCCCCGCCCGCGAGCGGCGGTGTACCCTTGCCCCCGCCCCCGAGCGCGTTGCCCCCGCCCCCGGGGGTGCCCTCGCAACGGGCAGCACCCCTGCCGCCGCCGCCGGGCGCCGCCGTCTCGATGCCGCTGCCGCCGCCGCCGGGCGCCGCCGCTTCGGTGCCGCTGCCGCCGCCGCCGGGCGCCGCCGCGTCGATGCCGCTGCCGCCACCCGGAGGCGTGCCCTCGATGCCGCTGCCGCTGCCGCCAGGCGCCGCCGCCTCGATGCCGCTGCCGCCGCCCGTCGCAGCGCCGCCCGGGGAGGCTCCGGCGAAGGTCGGCCCCGGCGGCAAGGCCGTGGACATGGACTGGGACGACGAGGAAGAGTCGACCACGTCTTCGACGCAAGCAAAGGCATGCCGGACATCCAGGCCGGCCCGCGCCCCGCGGCAGGGATGCCTCCGATGAGCACCTCCGCGGCGGCCTTGCTCTCGAGCTCCGGCGGCTCCGCCCGCCCCGCGCCGCTGCCCCCGCCCGGCGCCATGCCGCCCCTCGGCACGTTGCCGCCCGGAGGCGCCATGCCGCCGCCCGGCATGCCCGTCGTGGCTACGACCCTCGCCTCGGCAGGCGTGGTGCCGCTCCCGTCGATGCCGCCCTCGCAGTCGCCCATGACGGCGCGCTCCGAGGCGACCGCGATCCGCCAGCGCCCGGTGTTGCCCGAGGCCATGGCGCAACAGATGCCCCAGGCCTCCAGCTCCAGCGGCGGCGGGAGCAAGATCGGCGTCATCCTCGCGGCCGTCGCGCTCATGGCCGTGCTGGCGCTCGCGGTCTTCATGTTCCTGCCCAAGAAGGGCTCGCTGAAGATCGACATCCAGGCGACGGGCGGCGCTTCGATCAGCAAGGCCGAGATCTTCGTCGACGGTCAGAAGAAGTGCGACACGACGCCTTGTGTCGTTACGGATCTCGCGCCGGGCGAGAAGTCGGTCCGGGTCATCATCTCGGACCTCAAAAAGGACGAGATCGTCAAGGTGTCCGTCGAGGCCGGCAAGGAGACGCCGGTGATGGTCCCCATCGACACGGGCGCCACGACCCCCGCGCCTTCCTCGGCGCCGGTGGCGAACGCGAACGCGGTGGGCCTCAAGGTCGTCGGCGCGACGCCGAACACGAAGGTGTGGGTCGACGGCACGGAGAAGGGCCTGCTCCCGCTCGAGCTGAAGGACATCGCCCCCGGTTCGCACAAGCTCCGCTTCGAGGCCGGCGACCGCTACGACCGGCTCGAGCAGTCGGTCGACATCGAGGCCGGCAAGCTGAAGGAGGTCGGCCCGATCAAGCTCAAGGTGCTGCGCGGGCAGATCATCCTGGAGCTCACGACCGAAGGCGCCGCCGTCAAGCTGGTCAACGCGAAGAAGGAAGAGAAGAAGATCCCCGAGAAGGAGTGGAAGAACCAGCCGGTCAAGCTCGATCTCGATCCGACGGCAGGCTGGAAGCTCGTCGCGACGAAGAAGGGCCTCGACGACTTCACGCAGGATCTCGTCTTCGACGACGGTCTCGCCGAAAAATCGATCAAGATCGCCCTCTACGAGCCGGGCAAGACGCCGGCAGCCGCCGAATCCGTCGCCACCGGTTCGGTGAGCGGCTCGGTGAGCGGCTCGGCGAGCGACACGGGCTCGGCTTCGGGCGGCACGGCGTCGACGGGCACCACGTCGACGGGCACGGCCCCGACCGGCACGACCGCGTCGACGGGCAGCGACAAGCCCCC
>JANMGF010001590.1:0-2871 GCA_031374535.1 Polyangium sp. (in: bacteria) | reverse complement strand
CTTGCCCACGCCGCGCGCCGAGGAGCTCTCCGCGCCTCTGCACCAGGCGCTCGCCTCGCTGCGGCACGTCATCGACGGCCGTGGCAGCTTCTCCGCCGAGGCCTCGGACCGGCAGTTCGTCCTTGCCACCTCGGACGCGGTCGCCGTCACGCTCCTCCCTCCCCTCGTCGCGGACATGCGCGCCCGGGCTCCGGGGATCGCCCTGACCCTCCTGCCCCTCGACGCCGCCCGCATCGATGGCCAGCTCGCCACGGGCGAAGTCGATCTCGCCCTGGGTATCGGGCGCGAGCATACAGGCACGTTGATCGAGGGGCTGTATCCCGCGGGCCTCGCGGTGGTATCGAGGAAGGATCACCCCGCGATCGGACGAACCCTGGACCTCGATACCTTCTGTCGCCTTCCCCATGCCATGGTATCCATCCTGGGACACGGACCGGGGCCGGTGGATGATGCATTGTCCAAGCTCGGACGGAGCCGCCGGGTGGTGGTGCGTGTCGCGTATTTCCTCGCGGCGCCGTTGATCATCGCGGAGAGCGATCTGCTGCTCACCTTGCCGCGAATGACCGCGGAGCATTTCGTCGCGCTTCATCCCCTCGCGCTTTACGACCCTCCTCTGGAGCTCCCCACGGGGCAGGTGTCGATGCTCTGGCATGAACGCTTCAAGGCCGATCCTGGGCTCGCATGGCTTCGGGAGCGGGTGCGCGCCGCCGTGCGCGCGGCGATGCCAAAACAAAAGCGGGCCGACAGAGACGAGGCGGAGGAGGCGGGGGAGGCGCCTCTCCAGGAATGAATCATGCGATGTACGCCCCTCATGATCGGAATCCTCGTCCTCACCTCCTGCGGGCGTTCGGAGCCTTCCGAGATTACGGTCGAGCTCGACAAGCCGACGCGCGTGAAGGACTGCAACGCCTGGCTCCGCCAGGTCATCGTTGCGCAGGCCCTCGACCCTGCCTCCGAGGTCATGTCCAGGCTCCGGGCGGACCTCGGAACCGACTTCGCGGGTTCCTTCCGACCTCGGCACGGAACCCCAAACCGACCTCCAAGGTTGCCCTCGAGCGCTGCGCAGAGCTCGGAACCGACCTCCAAGGCTGCCCTCGAGCGCCACGGTGAGCTCGGAACCGACCTCCAAGGTTGCCCTCGACCTTCGCGCGGACCTCCGACCCGACCTCCAAGGTTCCTTCCGACCTCGACGCGGTGCTTCGACCCGACCTCGGAGGTTCCTTCCGACCTCGGCTACCCCACCGACCCCCCGTCCTGCGAAGAGCCTGGACACACCGTGGCGCGTGACACCCGCGCGCAAATGGTCCAAATGGTTCCCACGATGGCCCGGAAGCTCCTCTTCACGATCTCCTCGTACGCCTACCTCGAGCCTCGTTTCCTCGCGGCTGGCGAGCTCGATCACGGCGAGGTCGTCCGCAAGACCTTCCCTGACGGCGAACGGTACCTCCGCATCGCCGAGGACCCGTGGGGCCGCGACGTCGTCCTCCTCGGAGGCACCCCGAGCGACCACGACTGGCTCGAGCTCTACGACCTCGGCTGCGCCATCAGCCGCGGCGGCGCCCGCTCGCTCTCCATCGTCATGCCGTACTTCGGGTACTCGACCATGGAGCGCGCCGTGCTCCCCGGCGAGGTCGTCACCGCCAAGACCCGCGCGCGCCTCGTCTCCGCCATCCCCCCGTGCGAGGGCGGCACGCGCGTCTACCTCTTCGACCTGCACACCGACGGCATCCCGTACTACTTCGGCGACAGCCACGTCACCCACCACCTCTACGGCGCCCCGATCGTCACGAACACCATCCGCCGCATGATGGACGGCCGCGCGTACCTGCTCGGCGCGACCGACGCCGGCCGCGCGAAGTGGGTGCAGAGCCTCGCGCACGACCTCCAGGTCGAGCCGGCCTTCGTCTACAAACGCCGCGATCCCGAGACGGGCAAGCTCGCCGTCACCGGCGTCAACGCCGACGTCCGTGGCCGCGAGGTCGTCATCTACGACGACATGATCCGCACCGGATCCTCGCTCATCCAGGCCGCCGCGGCCTACCTCGCCGCCGGCGCCACGCGTTGCCACGCCATCGCCAGCCACCTCGTCCTGCCCCCCGGCGCGCTCGCCAAACTCCGGGCGAGCGGCATGTTCGAGCACATCCTCGGCACGGACTCGCACCCGGGCAGCGAACAACTCGCGGACAGGCCCGGCGCCGTCGACTCCGTCGCCCCGCTCTTCGTCAGCGCGATCGACCGGACGTACCGCCTCTGAACCATGCGGCTCGAACGCGCGTTCGTCATCGCCTGCGTCGCCGTGATGGGGTTCTTGGCCCTCGAGATCCTCACCTTTGGCCATGGCCGCGACCAGGGCATCTACGCTGTCGTCGCGCGGAGCGTGCTCGACGGCGGCATGCCCTACCGCGACGCCTGGGACTTCAAGCCCCCCGGTATCTTCCTGATCTACGCCCTTGCCCGCCTGCTCTTTGGATCCGCGCAATGGGGCATCCGGGTCCTCGAGGTTTCTGGGCTCGCGCTTTTGGCCCTCGGCATGGTGCGGCTCACGCGGCGCTGGTGGGGCGACGGCAAGCTTGGCCTCTTCGCCGCGACGATCACCTTCCTGATCCACGCCCAGCTCGATTTCTGGCACACCTCCCAGCCCGAATCGTTCGGCGGCATGCTCACCATCGCCGCGCTCCTCTGCGCCCCGCACCCCGACGGAAAAACCAAGGCGCGCGGCTTTCTCCTCGCGGGTTTCCTCTTCGGATTCGCCGGCCTCTTGAAGCCGCCGCTCGTGGGGGGCGCCGCGATCGCCGCGCTTTTCCCCGCCTGGCTCGAAGACGACGCGACCCGAAGCCGGCGCGAACGCCTGAAAGCCCTCTTCCGCGCCGC
>JANMGF010001580.1:0-13464 GCA_031374535.1 Polyangium sp. (in: bacteria) | reverse complement strand
GTCGCGTGGCGCTCGACGCGCTCTACCAGCACGCGGTGCCGTCGCAGCAGCGCCAGGAAGAGGTGACGCTCCTCCTGTCGATGGAGGCGGAGCTCCCGGAGAGCGCGGGAGGCGGCTTCCGTACGGTGAAGCCGGACGAGCCTTTGCCGACGAACACGCGCGTGTTTTTCAAGGTCGAGGTCACGCCGCGGGCCTACGTCTACATCTTCCAGAACAACGCGAGCAGCGGCCTCACGGTGCTCTTCCCGGACGAGCGGATCGGCACGAGGAACCCGCTCGAGAGTGGGGCGGAGTCGCGGATCCCGAACGGGGATCTTCGTTTTCGTTTGAACGAAAAAGACATCGGCTTCGAGGACGTCTACATCGCCGCGTCGCGCACGCCGCTCCAGAACCTGGAGTCGGCGCTCGCGCGGGTGCGGGATGGAAAGATCACGCGCATCAAGGACGACAAACTCCTCGCCGGGATGAGGCACCTGCCGGTCGCGGAGTCGGGCGCGAAGTCGGACGCGAAGTGCCGCGGCCTCGAGCTCGAGAAGTGTCCGCGCACGCGTGGGCTCGAGCTCGATCTCGGCGGAGGCAGGTCGGGAGGGGCGCAGCCGCGCGGCAAGCCGCCCTCGTTCGTGGCGCGCACGGAGCCTGGAGATGGGCTCATCCTGAAGGTGTTCTCGTTCCAGCACACGAGCGAGAACGGCTATCAGGAGGCGAGCGACAACTACGCGCGGCTGCCGGCGCCGAAGACGCGTGGCTCGGTGATCCTCGAACGTGCCCGGTCGCGCGGCTCTGTGATCCTCGAGTAAGGCTCGGGCGGAACTTCAGCTCGGCGAGAGCAGCTTCCGCGCCTCCTCGGCGAGTCGCCGCGTGGGCGGGCGCAACGAGGCTTCGGCTCGGTTCGCGATGTCGACGGCCTTCTGGAGCTCCTCGCGCGCTTCCGGGGCCGCGCATCGCGACGCGTACAGCGCGAGCCACAACGCCGCGCGCGCCGCATGATCGGCGTTGCCATTCTCCAGGGCGATCACGCGGGCCGTCGTCGCGTCCATCGAGGCCTGCGTTTCGTCCTGGCTCCGCTCGCAGATCTCGACGCGCCGCAGGAGCGCGAGCGTCGCGCGGTAGTCGCGTCCGGGCAGCGTGATCTCGATGGCCTCATCGATCGCGGCGCGCGCGCGGGCAAGCTCCCCGATCCGGAGCAGACCGTCGGCGCACACCGAGAGCGCCCCCGCGAGCATCACGAAATCGCCTGCTGCACGGCACGTCTCCGCGGCGCGTTGCGCGGCATCTGCAGCCCGGGCCGCGTCGCCGGTGCGCAGAAGCGTGGTCGCGATGTTCACGAGGACCTCGCGCTCGAGCGTCCCGAATTTGAACTGCTTGGCCCGGGCGGCGATGCTTTCGAAGAGCGGAAGCGCCATCGCGAAGTCGCCCGCATTCGAGCGTGCGCACGCAAAAGCGTTGTCAGCGTCGAGCTCGGCCCATGGAGACTTGAGATCACGCGCGGCGGCGCGCAGAGCGTCCGTCGCTCGCTGGAGGCGCGTCGCGTCCGCGCTGACCTCGAGGAGCAGCTCGTGCAGCATGGCGAGCGCTCTGTAACGAAGCTCCAGCGAGGCCGCGCCCGCGAGCGTGATGGACTCCTCGACGAGGTCGAGGCCACGTTGTCCACGCACGAGGCGGGCCACAGCGAGCCGGGTCTCGATGCGCAGCACGAGGTCCCCATGCGCGTCCGCGTCCGCGACGATCGAGGGATCGTGATCCGCAGGCAGGTGTCGGAGGATCGCGGCGATCGCGAGCGTCACGACGCGCGCCTCGAGCTTCACGCCCATGTCCGCAGCACCGTCGAGGTGGATCTTTTCGAGCCGATCCCGGGCCTCGGCCGCACGGCCTGCGCGGAACAAGGCATCTACCACCCGGAGCTCCGCGTGCGCGCGCTCAGCGCCCTTCGCGATCGACGCGAGCTTCTCGCCAAGCTCGATCCCCCGTTCGAACTCGCCACCCGCGAGCGCCTTCCCCACCGCCGTGCCGTACCAGCGCGCGGCCTCTTCACGATCCCCGAGCGACTCGTACCCCGCCGCGAGGAACGCCGCGTTCTCCTCGGCCACCTCGCTCCGCGCCACCGCTTCGAGCAGGCTCCGGTGGATCCGCCGGAACCAAGGTTTTTGGCGCACGTCCTCGAGCGCCGCCTGGCGAAGGATCTCCTGCCCGAACCCGTGCTCCTGGCGCTCCCCACGTACGATGAGCAGCCCCGACTCCACGAGCAATTCGAGCGCCTGCTCCACGCTCCGCTCACGCGTCCCCGCGGCCTCGACCGCCGCCACGAGTTGCTCCACCGGCAAGCCCGAACCGTAAAGCGCGACGCACGCGAGCACGTGTTGCGCCGCGCGCTCGCCGTCCGATCCCGGATCGAAGAACGAGTCGAGCCGCGCGCGCAAAAGGTCACGCACGCCCGGCACCGACGCGCGCAGGATCGACTCGTCCCGCGGTCGCCACGCAGCGTCGCGCCAGACGAGCGCGCCGGTCTCGTTCCACACGAGCAACGGCTGCACGAGGAAAAACGGCACGCCGCCCGCGCCCTCGACCACGACACGCTCGATGTCGTTCGCGATCGGAGCGACGTTCTGCACGAGCGTGGAGGCGTCCTTCGAGGAGAGTGCTTCGAGCATGACGCGCGTCGCGCCCGCGCCGATCCCCTGCTCGACGCGGCCCACGAAGCGCCGGAGCGAGACGCTCGGGTTCGGCTCGTCGCGTACGGTCACGATCACGAAGAGCCTCCCGCGTCCCCTGCGGATCGCTCGATCCGTCAGCATGCGCAAAAGCCCGTGCGTGTGCTCGTCGGCCCACTGCGCGTCGTCCATGTCGAGCACCGTGGGCTCCTCGAGGCTCGCCTCCACGAGCGCCTCCTCGATCGCCTCGATCGACGCTTCGAGCGCGGCGCGTGTCATCGCCGCCTCCACCGAGAGCGCGCGTTCGATCGCGTCGCGCAGCCGCCCGAGCCCCTTCACGCCCTCGATCGCGGTACGCAGCGCGCGGAGCGGCGTCCTGCGCTCGACCGAGCAACGCGCATCGATCACGCGTCCGAAGCCGTAGGCCGCCGCCGCTGCGACGATCTCGTCGGCGAGCCGCGTCCGACCCACGCCGAACGATCCCGTCACGAGCGAGACCCGCACGCTGCCCGCCGCAGCCTCCTCCGCGGCACGCACGAGTGATTTGACGGCCGCTTCACGCCCCACGAGGCGTGGCCTGTCCGTGAGCTCCTGCGGCGCGTTTTTATCCTCGCCCACGAGCTTACGAACCGCGCGATCGATCGGCTGGTGCTCGCGGTGCTCGCCGATCTCCGGATCGGTACAGCGCCAGGGCTTGCCCGGGGCGTGCGGCCCGTCTGCGAAGAGCAGGCGCTTGTCGACGAGCGGCAGGTACGGCGAGACGGGCATCCATGTCCCGTCATCACGCACGAGGTAAGCGACGCCCGCCTCGACCCCGGCCGGCAGTGGCCCCTTCGTCTTGCGCCAGACCCCGCCCCGGAGCGGCGTGCCCATGCGCCCTTCGTACGTCGGTGGATCGAGGGACACGACGCAACGAAGCTTCTGCGAAAGCAACGCCTCCGTGCTCTCGACGAGCGACATGAGTTTTTCGAGGGCGTTGTCGCCGGAGCCGCCACGGTGAATGAAATCGTTACGAGCAGAAACGAGCTCGGTGAGCGGACGCTGCGAGGTGAAGGCGAGCATCTGCGCGAGCGCCGGGTCGTGGGCCTTGAGACCGTTGCCCACGGTGCGCGTGAGCTCGCACCACATCCCGTCGGAAATACGCGCCGCCCGCGCGAGCGCCTCCGCGACGGGCCTCGGCGCCGCCGCGCCCCCGAGCTTCGCGACGAGCGCGGCGAGCCCTACCGAAAAACCATACCGAACGATGCCGATCCCCAGCTCGAAGAGGCGTTTTCGCACGCCCGTCGCGTCCCCCTCGGCCCGCGCGATCTCGACGCCGACGGCCAGCGTGGCGACGGGCTCGGGCATCGTCGCGACCAGCGCCGAAAGCTCGTCGAGCTTGTCCTCGTCGAGAGGCTTCGGCGGCCGGATGCTGCGAAATGTGCGCTGATCCGCGCCGTCCTCTTCCGGCGCGTCGAGGTCGTCACGCGCCGAGGCGGGAGCCTTGCCTTCGTCTTGGGGGTCGACCACGGGCCCAGCGTAGCGTGTAGGCGCCTTCGCGGCGTGGAGACACGCGGAAAACGACGCGGGAGGATCAGGTCGTTGGGTTGCCCACGAGGTCCTCGACCTCCTCGGGGCGGAAGCCGAGCATCATCGGCTCCGGCACGAGCCTCACGCCAAAACGCGAAAGCACCACGTCTCGCACGCGACGCGCGAAACGAAGGATGTCCTCGGCGGTCGCGCCTCCACGATTGACGATCGCGAGCGTGTGACGCGTGGAAAGTCCCACGGCGCCGTCGGCCGTGCCCTTCTTGAACCCGGCGCGCTCGATCAGCCACGCGGCCGGGATCTTCACGCGCCCCGCGCCCGCGGAAAACTGCGGGATGGGCTCGCCCGCGTCGAGCACGCTGGCGGCTTCGATGCGCGCGCGCACGCGCGCAAAGGCCTCTTCGTCGAGCGTCGGGTTGACGAAAAACGAACCGGCGCTGCGTGCGTTTTCGTCTCCTGGCTCGACGAGCATCGACTTGCGGCGGCGCAGCTCGAGCACGGCCTTGCGCACCTCGGCGAGCGAGGGCGAGGGCCCGGCGCCCGCGTCACGCAGGTATCGTTCGAGCTCCGCATATCGCACCGCGGCCGCGCCGCCGCGCTGGAGCGAGAACGTCACGCCGACGATCACGAACCTCCCGCTCGCCTTGCGCTTGAAGACGCTGTCGCGGTACCCGAAACGGCAGCCCAGGCGATCGATGCCCACGGTCGCGCCGCTCCGGCGATCGATACCGTAAACGAACGTGATGACCTCGCCCGCCTCCTGGCCGTACGCGCCGATGTTCTGGATCGGCGCCGCGCCCACGTCGCCCGGGATGCCCGAGAGGCATTCGAGCCCGGCCCAGCCTTGCTCCACGGTCGTCGCGACGAGCGCGTCCCACGACTCGCCTGCGCCCGCGCTCAGCGTGACGCGATCCCCCTCGATCGCCTGGTTGTAGCCGGAGACGGCGACACGCAGGACGAGGCCGTCGACGCCGCGATCCGCGACGAGCACGTTCGAGCCGCCGCCGAGCACCGTCACCTCGAGACGCTGGCTCCGCGCCCACGCGAGCGCTTCGAGCACCGCTTCCTCGGTGCGCGCCTCGACATATCGCGCCGCGTAGCCGCCGACCCCGAGCGTGGTCCTCGGCGCGAGCGGCACGTCGAGGAGCAGGCCTTCCGGCGCGCGCGGCGGCATCGCAGGCGCCTGGGGACGCAGCCCGCGGAGGATCAGGGCGACACCCTCACGCGCGTGCCGGCCATGAACCCATCGTCCACGGCGCGCACGCGCTCGACGAAACGTTCGTAGTCCGTCGCCGCCACGGTTCCGGTCGGCAGATCGAGCAGGAACTCCTCCTCGACCACACCCGCCTGGTAGGTGCCTGCGCGGGTGGCTGCGAGGCCGGCGTACGCGACGCGCACCGACGACGGAGCCCTTGCGATGGCGACGCCCGCGGGCAACTCGATGCGACGGCGCACGCGGTACTGGAGCGGTCTTTCGATCGAGAGCGCGCTCTCGCGGCCCGAGCGCGAGGCGTAAAACGACGCGAGCGTGCTCGAGAAACCACGCGCGAGGTGCACGGGTTCGAGGCCCGGGAGGAGCCACGTCTTGCCGTCGCGGGACTCGGGCTGCGAGAAGCCGAAGATCGCGATCTTGGCGCGCACGGAGACCTCCCACGATCCCTCGCTCGATCCGAGCTCCACGTCCTCGACGTCGGCCCAGGGCACCCACGTGAGCACCACGTTGCGCAGCATCTCTTGCCGATCGCTGCCGACGATCGTGTCGAGCGAATCGGCGAGCGCCTGCGCCTCGCGGCCGTGCAGCGCGATCGAGAAGGTGCCACGTGCGACGCCTGCCGCGTCGAGCGCGAGCCGGATCTCGACCTCGTCGCCCTTCTCGCTCGCGTCGCCCTGCACCGTGACGAGCTTGCCGTCGGGCAGGATCGCGGAGCGGCCACGAAGCTCCGGGCTCACGCGTCCCGGGGGCAAAGGCGGCCCGTCCACGTCCGCGTCGATCCAGAGCTCACCCTCGGGCAAACGCGCGACGACGAGCGGGTAACGGAAACGGCCGACGTGCGGCGGAAAATCTGCCGCGCCGCTGAAGGGCTCGGTCTCGGCGATCGCCAGGCGCGCATCCACGCCGAGCTCACGCAACGCGCGCCACACGACGAGCGCGCGGCTCCCCTGACCGAGCTCCAGGATCGTGCGCGCCGTCGTGCGTTGTGGACCTGCGCTGTAGACGGCCGACACATCCGAAAGCTCGCCGCCGCCGGGCACCTTCACGCGTTTGCCCACGGCCGTGACCACGCGCTCGATGAGCGCACGCGAGGGCGTCGTGATGCCCCCCGCGGACTCCCGCGCGAACCGCGCGACGTACGGATCCTTGTCTTCGAGCGCGCGCACGTGATCGTCGAGAAGCCGCCCGAGGTTCGACCACGTCTGCGTGCCGAAGCTTATCGTCACCGACTGTTCGAGGCGCGGCACGCCGTCCTCGATGCGCCGCGGCTCCTTGTTTTCGACGCGCCAGACGCGGATCTCGTTGCCCTTCTCGGTGCGCACCTGCGGCTTGCCGAGCAAGGGGTGCGACCAGAGGCCAAGCGAAAGCGAGGTGGGGCGGCGCAGCTCGATCTCGGCCTCACGCACGCCGGTGCGCGCCGGCAGAAGATCGGGCCCGTCCACCACGATCTGCCCACCGGCATCCGGCACGACGAACCCTTCGAGGATCTGCTCGACGTAATCGCCCTTCTCGAGCTCCGAGAGATCGCTGTGGCTCTGCGCCGCCTGCGCGACCTGATCGGGCTCGACCACGCGACCGTCGCTCTTGTGGATCCGACGCCGGAGGAGGCGTTGCGCTGCGTTCGCCTCGATCGCGGGGCCGTACGAGACGGCGCCCTCCGCGACATCCGTCGTCCCCGAGACGCGGCGCAGATCGTAGACGAGGTACCGAAGCGTGCCGTCGGCTTCCACGGCGTACCGCTCGACGTGCCGCAAGACGGCCGTGCCCGCGCCCGGCATCACGTTCGACGCGCGATCCGCCGTCACGAGGCGCTGCCCTTCGACCTCGAGATCCCGCGCAGGATCGGGTTCGAGCGCCAGGATCCGACGCAGGATCGGGATCGCATGCGGTGCGTCGCGCGCCAGGCGTTGATCCCGCTCGAGCCGCGGCCGCACGAGGTCCGAGCGGTTCTTGCCCGCCGCGAACCCGAGCGCTTCGAGCATGCGCCTCCGCGCCGGCGGCGTCGCGTCGTACGCCGCGATGGCCGCGTCGAGATCCCCCGCGAGCACGTGCAGCCCCACCTCGGTGTCACGAAATGCATCCGGGGCCGAGCGCAGGCGCCGCACGCGGCCGAGCTCCGTGAGCGCGGACTTCGCGTCGCCGCGTTGCTCGTGCGCGTACATGCACGCGAGATCCGCGCGGCTCGTCCCACCCGAACACGCGGCCTTCACCGCATCCGCGCCCACGCGCCCGTGCAGATACGTATCCACCCGCGCGAGCAACGACGCTCCCGGCACGGCCGTCTCCAGCGCGCGATACGCGTCCTCCGCGATGTCGAGCATCTGCCCACGCTTCGCCGCCGTCGCGATGTAGGCGAGCATCATCGGATCCGTCACGACCTTCTCGGCCGCCGGTTTGTCCGCGCCTTGTCCCGCCGCCGGCGGCCTCACGCCGAGCTCTGTGAACGCGTCAGCGAGCCCTTCGACCACGCGCCTCCGCTCCGTCAGCGCCGCGCGTGTCACGAGCGCCTCCCAGGCCTTCGGCCACGCCGCGAGCGTCTTCTCCGTGTATGCGCGTAGACGCTCGATCTGCTTCGAATCCGGCAAATCATCGGCCTGCGCCGTCGCCCGCGCCGCCAGCAAAAACGCGCGCGGCCCGCTCGTCTCCGGCAACCCTCGCTCCTCGAGGAGATGCTCGGCGACCCTCGACTCCCCGAGCCCAAGCAACGCCGCCGTCGCGAGCGCGAGTGCCGCCTCGCCGGCCCGCGCGGGTGTGATCTCGATCGACGTCGCGCCCGAAGCTCGGCTCACCGTGGCCACGTCCCCCGCGCTCGGCGCGCGCAGCGGCAACGGCAACCCGTCATCGCCCCACACGTCGAGCTCGACCTCGTCCCCATCACTCATCTGCCCGACACGCACGACGACACGCGCACGCCCCGCCGGCAGGACCACGCTCGCGAGACGCGTGACCCCACGATCCCCCGCCTCGAAGCCTCGACGAAGCACCCGCGCGCCCGCGACATCCACGACCGCGGCCGACGTCGACGAGAACGCCAGGAAGACCTTCTGCTCGCGAGGGTTCTCCACGTCGACGACGAGCGCGCGCACGCCCGGCAGCGCGAACGTCGCATTCACGTCGAGCTTGCACGCATCCGCCCGGACGACGTACGGCGTCACATCCGCGTAAAACGGCTTCGCGCCCGGGTACGTCGCGGCAAACGCGCCCGACGCCGCGATCGGCGAAGGTTCGGCGAGCCCTCGCAGCGCGGCCCAATCGATCGGCGCCACGACCGAAGCCTCCCGCGCGCATCCCCGGCGCTCGCCCCACACCATCGCGGCTTGATCCTGCCCGACGTACAGCGCGAGCTCGTGCAGGGCCGTCGCGAGCATTCCTCGCACGACCGGCAACACCCCCGGATCGTCGTTCGCCGCGAGCCGCTCCCCCGCCGTGGTCCATGCCTGCCGCAGCCGCTCCACGACGGCGGGCAAACCCTCCCGCGAGCGGTACGCGACGGCCTGCGGACCTGGCAATCCCAGCGCGTCGACCTCACGAAACGCGAGCGCATCGATCGCCGAGACGACCGTGGCGAGCGCCTCGGGATCCTGATGGTTCGCGATCGCCCGATCGATGGCGTCGAGGTAGGGCGCCGACGCGAGCGGATCGGCCGCTTCGGCGTCGAGCGCCGCGACGAACGACTCCGCGAGCAGGGCGGGCGGCGGCGCCGTGGGCACGACCGGCGCGGGACCACATGCGGGTGCGGCGAGCGCTGCGGTGAAGAGCCCAAAGCGGGCGAGGACGGCCTTACGAAAGCGCATCTGCGGAGCCATGCTGCCTCATCCACGCGCGCTTGGCACGCGCCGCGAGGCCCTAGGCTACGGGCGACTCTTCGTACACGTGGACCCCGTACTTCTCGAGGCACCAGAGCAGCCCGATCACCAGGCTCCGCTTGTCGTCCACGAACGAAGGTTTTTTCCCCTCGAACGCGTGCCCCGCGAACTGGAAACCCCAGCCGACGGTGAACAGGGCCCCTGCGAGGGGCAAGCCGATGATCGTCGCGCCCACGGGCACGCTCAGCGCGATGAGGGGGATGCCGATCTGGTGGCAAACCTGGTTGCGCGGATCGCGATGGTCGTCCTGATATTTATGGAGGAGCCGGGTCCAGTCGGCGTTCAGAGAGATCATGGTTCCGGCGCCGAGCCTACCATGATCGCCCCCCGGAAACAGGGCCGCCGCGGGTTTGCCCAGGGACGCGGGTCAGAGCCCTTCGGAGCGCCTGCGCGGCTGCTGTCCGCGGCGCGACGCTGGGCCGTAGATCCGCGCCGGTGTCCCCGAGGGCGGCTCTGCGCCGGCGAGCAAACGTGTCGCTTCCTCGGACATCGCCGCTCCCTCGGCCGCTTCGCCGCTCGTCGTGAGCGCGTCTCCGAGCCGCCAGAGCGAGTCGGCGAGCTGGTAACGCACCTCCGCGTCCCGCCCGCTCCGCGCATGAAGCTTGCGATCGATCATCACGGCCTCGCGATACGCCGCGACTGCGCCGATGAAGTCGCTCGCATGGACGCACGCGTCCGCGAGCCGCTTCAGCGAATACGACACTTCCCCGAGCGGCTCCGGCTCGTCCCCCATCGCCATGAGGACCCGCCGCCGCAGCAAGAGACACTCCGAGAACGCCACCGCCGCATCCGCCGGCTTGCCCGCTGCGAGCCGCGCGTCCCCGATCCTCTCGAGCGCGTCCGACAGCTCGAGCAACGCATCCGGCCCCTCGTCGCCCTGCCGCATCGCGCGGATGCCCGCGAGCGCGAACTCCTCGAACCGCGTCGCCGCCGCATGCTCGCGTCGCTCCCGCGCGATCCGCGCCGCGAGGCAATACCAAACAGGCGGCACCTGCGACGGCAACCGCGCCCCGTACATCGAGATCGCCTTCTGCACGTGCACCGCGGCGCGCGAAAAATCCTCGTTTTCCGCCGCGATCTCGGCGAGCACCCCGAACACCCGCGCCTCGTCCAGCGCATCGCCGCGCACGCGGATCAACGTCGCCGCCTCGTCCGCTGCGTCCTTCGCGTCCTGCAGCCGACCCTGCCGCAAAAACCCTTCCGCTGCGTCGACGAGCGCCCGCGCGCGCACGACCTCGGCTCTCGGCGCGGAGGCCGTCGCCATGGACGGCGTCGACGTCGAAGGCACCACGGGCATCGAGGGCGTCGACCCGCGCGACGAGTTCTCCTGCTGCCAGACCTTGAGCCGCTCGGGGCTCTGCGAGATCGCCACGAGGTCGTCCGGATCGACCGCTATGGCCTTCATCGAGCTCGTCGACGGCCGCGAACCGCCCCGCACCGGCAGCGGCGTGCTTGGCCGCACGGCGCCTGCGTTGCGTGGCGTGATCAGGTACGAGAGGGCCTTCACCTCCCAGAGATCCGGCGCGGCCTTCGACACCGGATCCACCAGGACCGGCGGCGCTGCGAGCACGATCCCACCGAGCAGCACGCCGCGCAGCTCCTGGAAAAGCGCCTCGATCTCGATCGCCGTCTGCTCCCAGGCGCGTGTCCAGGGAGTGTCCGGCGCGCCGGGAGCCTCTGCGTGCAGCGCCTCGATCCAGATGAGCGACGCGTTCGCGAGGGTCCGGTCCTCGAGCATCCGCGCCGGCAGCCCGAGCAGCTCTTCCGGCGTGCTCGGCACGAACGTCACCATCGCCTGGTTCTGGGCCGTGAGGTGCCGCTCGATCCGCTCGCGCAGGGTGCGAAGCTCTGCGGGCACGGGTGAAAACACGAAGCCAATCCAGAACCCGATCACGTTGTCGAGGCGGTCGCGAACGTGCTCCCACGCCACTTCGCCCCGGATCGCCGGTGCTTTCGGTGCGGGTTGTTCTCCCTGTCCCCAGCCTGCCATCGGTTCCTGCACCGCTTGCGCCGCGCCGCCTCGTGAGCGACGCGACGGCCCCGGCTTCCGTGAAACCTTATCACCATCGGGACGACCTGGGCCTGTCACGCACGCGAACCTTTACGGCCTCGTCCACCTTGGCCTACCCTACGGGCACCTCATGGTGCGCCGAATCACTCGAATTCTTCGTTCTGTCCCGTTCGCGGGGCTCGTGGTGGTCCTTCTCGCGGCTGCGTGTGGCGGACAGACGACGCAGACCAAACCGAAGCCTGTGACCCCGACGAACACCGAGCCCACGGAGCCCGAGGACGACGGCCCTGCGCTCGGCCCCCTCACGCTCACGCTCCCGGAAGGCGCGGCTTCGGCGTGGGTGGGCCAGCGCGGCAACTACGTCGATACGCTGAGCGGCATCTGGGGCTTGGATAACCTCGTCATCGCTGTCGGTGGCAGCGGGACGATCCTCCGCAGCGAGGACAACGGAAAGAACTGGACCCGCCAGGCCTCCCCGAAAGACGCATGGCTCCGTTGCGTATGGGGCAGCGGCCCGGACGATATCTACGTCGTGGGCGGCAATGCCATCATGCACTCGACGGACGGCGGCATCACGTGGACGCCGCAAAAGATCCCGATCACGGGCACGTTTTTCATGGCGGTCTGGGGCAGCGGCCGGGACGACGTGTACGTCGTGGGTGGCGACGGAAACATCCTCAACACGACCGACGGCGGAAAGACGTGGAATCAGGACAAGAGCGGCGTGGTGGGCACGCTTTACGACGTCTGGGGCAGCGGGGCGGACGATATCTACATCGTGGGACAAGCGACGAAGGACGGCGCGCCGATTGTGTTGCAATCGAAGATCGGCGGTCATCTCTGGTCGAAGCTGCCTGTCGAGACGCTCGACGCGCCGCTGCGCCAGATCGACGGCGCGAGTGGTGATTACCTGTATGCGGTGAGCGCGAAGGGCACGGTCTACGAATCGAACGATCGTGCGTCGACGTGGAAATCGATCGGCGATTTCAATGGCGCCGAATTGCTGGGGATCCGGGTGGTGGGCAAGGGCGATTTGTACGTGATCGGCCGGGAGCAAACGTTCCAGCACACGACCGACAACGGCAAGAACTGGAAAGACGAGCTGAACTGGCCCCACGGCGCCGCGGCGCTCCAGGGGATCTGGGGCAAAGGGAAGACGGAGGTGTTCCTCGTGGGAGAAGGGACGCTGGAAGCCGGGCAGAAGGGGAGTTTGGTGCGGCGGAGGTGAGGACGGGGAGGGGCGCGCCTTCAGCGCCGTAGCCGCTCGAGCTCGGCGCGCAAGGTGGCGACCTCCGCCTCGAGTTTCTCGCGTGCCGCGCGCTCCGCATCACGCGCCTCGCCATCCGTGGGGAACAACGTCTCCCCCTCGGATCCGGTGGCGAGCCGCAACCGCATCGCGTGATCCTGCCCCACGGCCCGCAGGAAACAGCCTAGCTCGACGCTCCGGATTCGATCTGCATTCGTCGCTTCCACCACCACGAGCTTGCCTGTCTCGTCCCGGCGATGGACCCGAAAGCGCGTCCGACCCGATGCCACTTCGACGTACGGGTCAAACACGACGAGCTCGCGCGTCCCGAGCTCGTCGTGGCGCTGCGGCGCGTGCACGACGTCCTTCACGTCGTTCTCCTCGGCCATGATCTCCAGGGCGAAGCTCGGCGCGACGCCCATCTCCCACAGCTTCCAGCACCGCGGCGCCACGTCGGGATCGATCCCCGGCATGACGTACACGTCCGGCGCGACCACCGCCTTGGGGTCGCCCTTGGTCCAATAGATGAACTGATCAGCGCCCACGAAGGCACGAACGCCCGGAGCCGCAAGGAACCGCGCGAGCAGGGGGCGCAAGAGCTCGGTCATCAGGCGCTGCAGCGTGCTTTCGCCCATGTTGTCGAAGACCGGGTAGAAGACGAGATCGTCCGGATCATCGAGGCCGAGCCGTTGCGCCGCGCTTGTCATGACCTCCGGAGCCTAGCACGTGCGAAGGCGCCCGGGAAGGCGCCGACGTGGCTCCGCCGTACCATGGGCGGGATCGATGGACAAGAAAAACGTTTTACCGGGAACGGAGGCTACCGGTGGGGGCGCCATTCGATGTGCTCGCAGGAGCCGACTCGATGACGGACGCAGCGCGCTTCCGGGGCCGATCTTTCCACGACGCAAGCGGCGCGAGCAGCCTCTCCGCGAGCGCCGCGGTCGCGGGCTCGC
>JANMGF010001577.1:0-6034 GCA_031374535.1 Polyangium sp. (in: bacteria) | reverse complement strand
GCGGCGCGGACGCCATCGCGCACTACAAGCAGATCCTCGAGCTCGATGCTTCGGCGGCCGGCGTGCTCGACGCGCTGGAGAAGCAGGCGGAGCGCGACAAAGACTTCGCGACGGTGGCCGAGGTGCTCGAGCGTCGCGTGGACGCGGCGACGGACGACGCGGGCCGGCTCAACGCGCTGCAGAAGCTCGGCGCGGTGTACGCCGAGAAGCTCAAGGATCCGGTCGCGGCGGCGCGCACGTGGAGGCGCGTGCTGGCGCTCTCGCCGGGGCATGCGCGTGCGCTGCGCGTGCTGCGCGAGGCGTACGTGGCGTCGGGCGACTGGGACGGGCTCGAGGAGCTCTACGCGTCGCAGAACGACTGGGAGGGGCTCGTCGAGTTCCTGTCGACGGCGGCGGACAAAACGACCGAGCCGAACGTCAAGCTCGACATCTCCTTCCGCGCGGCGCGAATCTACGAGGAGCAGCTCGGCGCGCCCGAGCGAGCCGTGCGTTCCTACGAGCGCGTGCTCAGCGTGTCGCCGAGCGACGCGCGCGCGGCGGCGGCCCTCGTGCCGATCTACGAGAAGGAAGAGAAGTGGGCGCGTCTGCCCGCGCTCTACGAGATCCTGCTCAGCGCCACGGTCGACGTGGAGGAGCAGGTGGGGATGCTGCGCAAGCTCGCCGCAGTGACGGGCGGGCCGCTCGCGGACAAGCAGAAGGCGCTCGGCTACGCGCGTCGTGCGTACGAGCTCGATGCAAGCGAGGACGGACTCTCGCTCCTCGAAGCGTGGTCACGCGCGGCGAGCTCGTGGGGTCCGTTCGTGGAGGCCGTCGAGGCGCGGCTGAAGCGCGACGAGGGGCTGGATAGCTCGCTCCGGCGCGCGCTCAAGCTCCGGCTCGCGGAGGTGTACGCACGCGAGCTCGGCAAGGTGGACGAGGCGGCGGCGACGTACCGCGAGCTCGCCTCTGCAGATCCGACCGACGAGGAGACGATCCGCGAGCTCGACGCGCTGCTCCGCGCGAACGAGAAGAAGGACGATCTCCGCTGGCTCTTCCAGCTCCGCGCCGATCAGGTCGAGGGCGAGGCCCGCGCCGAGATCCTCGAGGAGTGGGCGACGCTCGAAGAGGAGGTCTTCGGCGACAACGCGCAGGCGATCACGTTGCTGCGCAAGGTCGTCGAGGTGACGCCGACGCGCGGCGAGGCGCTCCGGGCGCTCGCGCGTCTGCTCATCGCGGCGGGTGAGGCGGCGGCCGGCGCCGAGGTCGTGGCGCGTCATCGCGACGTGTCCGAGGGCGACCAGCGCGGCCGTTGCGAGGTCGAGCTGGCCACGCTTTACCTCGAGAAGCTCGGACGGCCGGCAGACGCGTTCGACGCGTCGGTGCGCGCGCTCGAGATCCTCCCGCACGACACGGACGCCGTCGGGATCCTCGCGCGTCTGCTCGACAAGCCGGAGACGCGCGCCCAGGCGGCGCAGGTGCTGTCGAGCGAGTACGCCGAGACGGGTGACGCGCGTCGCGAGGCGCAGGCACTCCGGGTGCTGCTCGAGACGGAGACCGACGCGTCGACGCGGCTCGCGTTGTTCCTCAAGCTCGCGGACGTCGAGGAGCAGAAGCTCCGCGCCGCGGGTACGGCGCTCGACGTGGTGCTCGGCGCGCTGAACGAGTTCGCGAGCGAGCTGGCGGTCTGGGACCGTGCGTCGGAGCTTGCCGCGCGCGCAGGTCGCCCGACGGACCTCGCCGAGGCGTACCGCACGCACCTCGTCGCGGCCCGGGTCACCGAGGGCAGCAAGAAGCTGCCCGACGACGTGGAGATCGAGCTGTGCGAGCGCGCGGCGATGCTCCACGACGAGCAGCTCGGCGATCCGGAGGGCGCGATGCCCTACCTCGATCGCGTGCTCGCGGTGGACCCGACGAACCAGCGCGCGTTCTCGCGCCTGAAGATGATCCTGACCAACGCGGAGCGGTGGGGCGAGCTCGAAGCGCTCTACGACAAGGCCGCGCAGGGCACGCCGGATCAAGGGACGCGGATCGAGCTGCTCAACGACGTCGCCGTGATCGCTGAAGAGATCATGGGCGATGCGACGAAGGCCATCCGCTACTACGAGCGCATCCTCACGCTGGATTCGCTCTACGTGCCGGCGCTCGACGCGCTGGAGAAGCTCTACGAGCGCGAGGGTCGGTGGAAGGACCTCGCAGCGCTGCTCGAGCGTCGGCTGGAGACCGCGACCGACGAGGAGTCGGCCGACATCAAGCTGAACCTCGGGCGAATCTACCTCGACCGCCTGCACGAGCCGGCGCAGTCGCTCGAACACCTCGAGCGCGTGCTCGAAGCCAGGCCCGGCGACGCCGATGCACGTCAGCTCGTCGAGCGTCTGCTCGAGGTGGGCAGCCTGCGCCTGCGCGCTGCGCGTGTGCTCGAGGTCGTGTACGAGGCGCGCGACGAGGTGCGTCAGCTCGTGCGTGTGCTCGAGATCCGGCGCGAGGGCGCGACGGAGGAGCACGAGCGTCGTGAGCTCTTGCGCCGCGTGAGCACGCTTCGCGACGAGCGACTTCGCGACGACGCGGGCGCCTTCGCCACGCTGAGCGAGCTCGTCCCGCTCGAGCCCGACGACGCCGTCGTTCGCGAGCGATTCGTGGACATCGGCCGCAGGCTCGGCGAGCACGAGAAGATGGCCGTCGTCCTCACGGCGGCCGCCGACGCGTGCAGCACGCCGCCAACCCAGGGCGAGATCCTGATGGTCGTCGCGCAGATCTGCGAGGACATGCTGGGCGACCTCGATCGGGCCGAGAAGGTCTATCGACGCGTGCTCGGCATCGATCCGACCGACCCGACCCTGGTCATCCCCGCGGCCCAGGCGCTCGCCGGGATCTACACGGGC
This sequence comes from Polyangium sp. (in: bacteria), assembly GCA_031374535.1. Taxonomy (GTDB): domain Bacteria; phylum Myxococcota_A; class Polyangia; order Polyangiales; family Polyangiaceae; genus Polyangium. The sequence goes on along the minus strand of JANMGF010001577.1, from coordinate 3,176 downwards.
AAGGGCCAGCATGAGGCGCTCGCGGAGGTGCTCGGCATCGAGGTCCGCCTCGAAGAGGACCTCGAGAAACGTCGCAGCCTCTACCGTCGCATCGGCGAGGTCTACGAGTCGGTGCTCGAGGCGCACGACAAGGCGATCGGCGCCTGGCGCGCGCGGCTCTCGGACGATCCGGAGGACCTCGAAGCGCTCTCGGCGCTCGAACGCCTCTACGAGCGCACGGGGGAATGGCGCGAGCTCGTCTCCATCCTGGAGGCGCGTCAGACGCTCTCGAACGACGCGACCGAACGCAAGCGTACGATGGTGCGTGGGGCCGAGACGCTCGCCGGCAAGCTCGGCGACGTCACCGGCGCGATCACGGGATGGCGCAACGTCTCGGATGAGTTCGGCCCCGAGCCGGCCACGCTCTCGGCGCTCGAAGCGCTCTACGAGAAGGCCGAACGCTGGTCGGATCTCGCCGACACCCTCGACGTGCACCTCTCGCTCGCGAGTGAGCTCGACGAGCGGCTCGATCTGTTCGCGCGCCTCGGCGACGTGAGGCGCCTCCATCAGAATGACCTGCCGGGCGCGCTCGACGCGTATCGACAGGCGCTCGTCCTCGACCCGTCGAACGCGCGCTGCCGCAGCGCGCTCGAGGCGCTCCTCGAGGATCCCGACGCGCGGCGTGACGCCGCCGAGACGCTGCACCCGCTCTACGAGGCCGACGGCGACAGCGACAAGCTGCTCCGCGTGCTCGAGATCGAGGTGGAGACCGCGGACAGCACGGGCGAGCGGCTCGCCAACCTGCAAAGCGCGCTCCGCACGGCGGAGGGCCCGCTCAGCGACACGGGCAGGGCCTTCGGTTACGCGGTGCGCGGCGTGCACGAGTCCGCCGGCGAGGCCGAGGTCGCGCAGTGGATCGAGACCGTCGAGCGTCTCGCGCGGGCGACGAACCGGTGGACTGAGCTCTCGGAGCTGTACCGGTCCGTCGTGGACTCGATCCTCGACGGCGACGTGCAGCAAGACGTGCGGCTGCGCGTCGGCGAGCTCGCCCGGACGAAGCTCGACGACAAACCCCTCGCGGTCGAGTGGTACAAGAAGGCGCTCGAAGCGAAGAGCGACGACCGCCGCGCGATGGTGGCGCTCGAGGAGCTCTACGGCGAGGCGAACGACGCACCGAACCTGCTCGAGATCCTCCGGCTGCGCGTCGACAACGCCGACGGTGACGTCGAGAAGAAGCGCCTGCTCTTCCGCCAGGCGGAGCTGCAGCGCGACGCGCTGAAGGACGCGACGGGCGCGATCGAGACGTACGAGGCCCTGCTCGACGTCGAGCTCAACCCGCAAGCGATCGACGCGCTCGAGAAGCTCTACAAGGAGTCGAAGCGCTGGGAGGACCTCATCAAGCTCTACGAGCGTCAGCTCGACGGAGCCGTGGGGACGCCCGCCGAGCTGCGCGTCAAGATCGCGAAGGTCGCGCACGAGCGGCTGGACGACGTGTCGCGCGCGTTCGACGAGCTCGCCGAGGCCCTCTTGATCGACGCAGCGCACCCCGGCGCGGTGGGTGAGCTGGAAGCGCTGCTCGAAGCGTCGGAGAACCCGGAGCATCGGGCGCGCGCGGGCGAGATGCTCGAACCGGTCTACCTCCGTCGCGCCGACTGGGCGCGCGTGAAGATGGCCCTCGATGCGCGGCTCGCCGCGAGCGAGGATCCGTCGGAGCGGCGCGAGCTGCTCACGCGCCTCGCCACGCTGCACGAGGAGCAACTCGAAGACTACAAGGCCGCCCTCGAGACGGTGGCCAAGCTCCTCCACGAGGAGCTCGGCGACGAGGGCGTGTGGCACGAGCTCGAGCGCCTCGCGAAGGTGGCGAGCGCCGAGCGACGCCTCGCGGAGATCTACGCAGCCGAGCTCAACGAGGTCACGTCCGACGACGCCCAGAGCGCCAAGCTCTGCCGTCGCACCGGCGAGATCTATGGCGACCTCGGCGACGTCGCGAGCGCGCTCAAGTGGTACCGGCGCGCGCACGAGTTCGAGCCGGAGTCGCGCGAGCTCTTCTCGGCGATCGACGGCCTGCTCGTGAAGGAGCACCGTCACGAGGAGCGCGTCGAGCTTTACCGTTCGTCGCTCGACTACCGCTACGACAAGGAGCGCCTCGACGCGCTGCACACGATCGCGCGGCTCGAGCGGATCGAGCTGAAGCAGCCGGAAAAGTCGATCGAGACCTACCGCGCGGCCCTCGACGTCGAGGAGTCCGACGCGCGTGCCCTCGACGCGCTCACCGAGCTCTACGCGGAGCTCGGCCGCGACCAGGACCTCGCCGATCTCTACCTGCGGCGCGCCGAAGCCGCTGCGAACGGTGAGGCCGGCGCTCCCTACCGCCTCGCGCTCGCGCGGCTCTTGCGCGACAAGATCAAGGACACCTCGGCCGCGATCGATCAGCTCGAAGCGATCGTCGGCGACGTGCCCTGGCACCACGAGGCGATCAAGGAGCTCGAGGCCCTCACGCGCGACGAGGAGCACAAGGCTCGCGTCGTCGAGATCCTCCGTCCGCTCTACGAGCGCAGCGACGATTGGCGCCTGCTCGTCAAGCTCAACGAGGAGCGCTTCAACCTCGCGACCGAGGTGCATGAGAAGGTCGCCGTGCTGCGCGAGACCGCGCAGCTCTGGGAGACGCGTGGCAACGACAAGAGCCTCGCCTTCCGGTCGATGCGCGCGGCCTTCGCCCTCGACCCCGAGGACGGAGAGACGCGGGCCGAGCTCGAGCGCCTCGCCACCATGCTGGGCGCGTGGGAGCGGCTCTGCGAGAGCTACGAGCAGGGCATCGAGAAGACGACCGACGACGTGACCAAGCGCGAGCTTCTGCTCGCCGTGGCCAAGGTCTACGACAACAAGGTCGACGACCCGCGGCGCTCCCTCGGCGCGTACCGCCGGTTGAGCGAGCTCGATCCGACCGAACGTGATCCGCTCGAGGCGATCGACGTCCTGTCGATGCTGCTCAGCGACTGGAAGACGCTCATCCAGGTCCTCGAGAAGAAGAGCGAGATCGCCTCCGACGACGAGAACGCCGCCATCTGGCGCCGGATCGCCGAGACGAAGCTCCAGATGCTCGATGACGAGGAGGGCGCCATCAAGGCGTACGAGCGCGCCCTCGAGCTCGATCCGGAGAGCACGGTTACGGTCGACGCGCTCATCCCGCTCTACGA
>JANMGF010001451.1:0-1873 GCA_031374535.1 Polyangium sp. (in: bacteria) | reverse complement strand
CGACGGCAATTACGGCTACGACTCCTGATCTCGCGCTCTCTGCTACGAGCGGCGCTTCGATGCGGTGGGCAGCAATGGCTCCTTCGGGAGGTGGCGCAGACCCATCCAGCCAAGCGCCGCAATGTGTCGCGCGACGTCCTCCGCAGACAAGGGATTACGCTCCGAGGCCCACCAGTGGCCCACCTGGGTCACCATCCCGAGAAGGGCGTTCGCGTAGATCGGCGCGACGTTCGGGTTGTACCCGGCTCGCTCGAACTCGCTGCGGATGATGTCGCCGATGCGTTGCGCGAGGTCGTCGATGACCCGCGCCAGCCCGGGCCGCGCGCTGCTGTAGGGTAACTCGCGCGTCAGCAATGCAAAACCAGCAGGCTCTTCCTTGACGTACGTCATGAAGGCCAGCACCGCCCGCTCGAACCGAGCTCGCGGCGGCCCGCTGGTGATCACCTCGCTCACCCGCGCGACCAGCCGATCCATCTCCCGCTCCACGACGGCCGCGTGCAGCCCCTCCTTCGACCCGAAGTGCTCGTAGACGATCGGCTTCGACACGCCTGCCTGCGCTGCCACCTCGTCGATCGCGGCGGCCTCGTAGCCGTACGCGGCGAAGACCGCGCGCCCGACGTCCATGAGCTGCACCCGACGCTCTGCGGCCGTGAGTCGCTTCTTCATCTTGACGATCTTCACGCTTGACCTTTTTTTACTCATCAGTAAGTTACTCTGAGGTAGGTTACGTGGCGGTAGGTTGTAGCAGGCGGAGGCGCCAGCATAGGAGTTTCGACATGTACTTGGCACTTTGTGGTGTCGTCTTTGCGACCGCGTACCTCCTCAACATTCTCACGATCACGGTCGGCTACCACCGCTCGCTCGCCCACAAGTCGGTGACGCTGCACCCGGCGCTTCGAGCGGCCCTGATTCATGGGGGGAACTGGCTGACGGGCCTCGATCCGAAGGCCTGGGTCGTGATGCATCGGCTTCACCACGAACACTCGGACACGCCGCGCGATCCGCACTCGCCGGTCAACGTCGGGATCCTCGGCATCGGGTACGAGCAGCTTCGCAGCTACAAACGCGTCCTCATCGGGCTTCTCAAGGAAGATCCGGCGTACACACGTTATGCGAAGGACCTCGACTTCCCCTTGAACAAGCTGAACCGCACCCGGCGCTGGTATCTGCCGTATCTGGTCCACGGCGTCGTGGCGGTCGCGCTCGTGGTCGGCGTCGGCTGGCTGCTCGGCGTCTCGTACTTCCTGGGCGTGATGAGCCACCCGGTGCAGGGCGGGCTCGTCAATTCGCTGGGCCACGCGGTTGGAGGGCGAAACTTCGAGACCGACGACAACTCGCGCAACAATCACTTCGTGGCTTGGTTGATCTTCGGCGAAGGCTTCCAGAACAACCACCATCAATACCCTGGGTCGGCGAAGTTTTCGTACCTGCGTCACGAGATCGACCTGGGCTACGTCGCGTGCGTCGCCCTCGAGAAGGTCGGGCTCGCGGAGATCAAGCGCGAGCACCTCATCCCACGCTCGCCTCCCGCGTATGCACACAAAAACGCGGGAGGCGGGAAGGGGTGGCTTCCCCTTATTTCGCGATCACGCGGCCGGTCGCGAACTTGAAGAAGGACGAGTACGCCGCGGCGTTGAGGCAGGTATTGAGGTCGACGGTCTGGTTGTTCACGTCGCGGCAGCCGTTGACCGCCTTCGTCATGGCGTTCGTCGTGAGCGTGTAGGGGCCGCCCGCGCCCGCGACCGGCGCGTTCGGATCGGCCTGATCGGGCTGGCTCGGGGCGATGACGTCCACGAAGCCGAAGACGGTGCATCCGCCGACCATGATATCGAGCAGGGAGCTCTGCGCGGTATATCCCTGGTCGCACGCGAGC
>JANMGF010001440.1:0-14914 GCA_031374535.1 Polyangium sp. (in: bacteria) | reverse complement strand
GGATCGAACTTGGTGGTTTTTTTGGTGGTCTTGTTCGTCTTCGTCGTCCCCGTGGACGGCGGACGGGCGGTGGCCTTCGTCGTCGGCGGCGTGGGCGCCTTCCAGGTGGTGGGCGCCTTGTTCCCGCCGGCCGTGGCCGTGGCCGTGGGCTCGGGCTGCGCTTCGACGGCGGGCTCGGCGGCCTTCGGCTCCTCGGCCTTCGGCTCTTCAGCCTTCGGCTCCTCGGCCTTTGGCTCGGGCGGCGGCTCGGGCGGCTTGGCTTGTGTCGGCTCCGGCGGCGCGGCTTGCGTCGTTGGCGCTTGCTCCGTCGTCGTGGGGACAGGCTTCTCGGGTTTGTCCCCGCCGGTGAACGCGAACGCCCCGATGCCGACCGCGACGGCCGCGGCCGCGACGACGGCCATCCGCGTTCGCTTCTTTTTCTGCGCTGCCTGTGCGGCGATGAGGTCGTCGTCGTCGTCCTTCGCGGCCGCTTGTGCGGTCGCGGCAGGCATCGGCACGCTGGGCAGCGTCTCGAGCCTCGGCGCGGGCGGCGCGGCTGGCGCGTCGGGGCTGCTCGTGCTGACGTCGGTCGACGTGCTCGCGTCCGTGCTTTCGCCGCCGGTCTTCGCCGCGGCTTCCGGCTTCGACTCGACCTTCGGCTCGTGGAGCGGCGGCGGGATGCTGGCGCGATCGGCAGCGATCCCGGCGTCGGCTGCGGCGATCGCGGCGCGAAGCTCGGCGGCGCGTTTCGCGTTTGCCTCGCCGATCACCTTGCGTACGAAGTCTGCGACGTCTTCGTCCGTGATCGGCGTCCCGACCTGCGACCCGATTTGATCGAGCGCGCGTTGCATCTCGGCGGCCGTCGAGTAGCGCTTCGTTCGATCCTTCTCGAGCGCCTTCAGGATCACCTTCTCGAAGTCCGGGTGGATGCTCGGGACGAGCTCGCGCGGCGGGATCGGATCCTTCAGCGCGATGTTCTCGACCGTCTTGAACTCCGTCTCTCCGCGGAACGGATGGAGGCCGGAGACCATCACGTAGAGCAGCACGCCGAGCGAGAAGAGATCGCTGCGACGATCGAGCGGTAGGCCGCCGAGCTGCTCGGGCGAGAGATACGGCGTCTTGCCTTTGACGAGGCCCTCGGTGCGCGTGACGTAGAGCCGGCCGCGTGACTTCGCGACGCCGAAGTCGGCGATCTTCGCGAAGCCCGAGGTCGAGATCAGGATGTTGCCGGGCGAGATGTCGCGGTGGACGAGATCGACCAGCGCGCCGTTGTCGTCGCGCAGCTCGTGCGCTGCGTGCAGGCCCGCGCAGATCTGCGAGGCGAGGCGCAGGATGATGTTCTGCGGGATCCCGCCGAGGTTCTTCGACGCCTTTTGCACCGTGCTGAGCGTGTCGCCTTCGACCCACTCCATCACGATGTAGAGGATGTCGTCCTGCTCGCCGAGGTCGAAGATCTCGACGACGTTCGGGTGACGGATCCGCGCCGCGACGCGCGCTTCGTCGAGGAACATCGTCTCGAAATCCGGATCGTCGGAGACGTCCGGCAGCATCGTCTTGATCGCGACGGTCTTCTGGAAGCCACGCGAACCCTGCAGGCGCGCGGCCCAGACCGACGCCATGCCGCCCTGCGCGACGCGGAGCAGGATCTCGTAACGGCCGAGCGTGCTGCCGGGCTTGAGGCGATCGAGCGCGGTGGCCTTCGTGCGCGAGACGGGGGCCTCGGTGTTCTCGCCGTCGGCATGCGAAGGCCCGCTCGTCGGGGTCTTCGTGACGACGGTCGGCATCTCCGACTTCGTCGCCACGATGTGCTCGACGGCCTTCTCTTCGGCCTTCGGCTCTTCAGCCTTGGGCTCCTCGACCTTCGGCGCTTCGGGCTTCGCCTCGGCCTTGGGCTCCTCGACCTTCGGCGCCTCGGGCTTCGCCGCATCGGACGCGGCATTGAAGACGCCGGATTCCTCGTCGATGTCGATGTCTTCGCCGGGGAGCGACTCCGCGACCGGTCGGACCGGCGACGGCTTGGGCAGGTCGGGCTTCGCGGCGACGGAGGGCGGAGCCGGGGGCTTGGGCATCCCGAGCCTCGGCGGAGGCGGCGGAGCCTTCGGCGGGACGAACGCTTTTTTCGCCTCGGCGGCCGGCGTTTCCGCGGGTTTGTCCGCGGCCTTCGCCTCGGCGGGCTCCTTCGTCTCCGGTGCGGGCTCGGGTTTTACCGCGGGCTTCGGCGCGGAGGGGACCGACGCCTTCGGCGGCTCGACGCCTCCGACGAGTGTCCTCTGACGGACGAGCGGCTTCGGTGCGCCGAGCTTGGGCAAACTCGCGGCCGGGACCTTCGCGCCCGCATCTTCCGCGCCTTCTTTTTTCTCGACGACGGGCGCCGCCACGGCCGGCTGCTTCGATCCGAGCCCTGGCTTGCCGTTTGTCGCCGGGGGCGCGACGCCCGCGACCGTAGGCTGCGGCGGCCGCGCGGCCCCGAGACCCGGCTTCGGCGCGGTCGGCGCGGCTGGCGCGGCGACGGGCGCGGCCGGCGCTTTCGATGCGAGTTTTTCCACGAGCGCGGAGACCTCTTCGGGTTTGGCGAGCAGATCTGCGGGCACGCCGCGGAGCGCTTGGAGTATCCCGTCGAGCGACGCCGCGCGTTTTGCGGGGTCACGCTCGAGCGCCTTCTGGAGCGCCTCCTCGAGCGCGGTCGGTACGTTCTCGTCCGTCACGCCCGACAGCACCGCGATCGGCCCGGTGAGGACCTTCTGCACGACGGCCGCCTCCATCTTCGAGGCGAAGAGCCGCTGCTTCGCGATGAGCTCCCACAGGATCACGGCCGTGGTGAACACGTCGCCTTTCGGCTCGATGGCGCCCGTCGGCGCGCCTGGCGTCGCGGCGCTCATCGCCTTCACGCGCTCGGGTGGCGCGTATGCGAGCCGGTCCTGCTTCATGATCCCGTGCGGCCCGAGCTTCGCGAGCGCGCGCGCCCAGCCGAAGCCTCCGACGCGCGTCACGCCGTCCTTGCCCACGAGCACGTGGTACGGGCTCAGCTCGCCGTGCACGATCGGCTCGGGGCTCTGCGCGTGTGCTGCCGCGAGCCCTTCGAGCATCTCGAGTCCGATGCGGAGCACGATGGGGAGGGGGATGCCGCCCGTCTTCGCGTTCGTGACGAGCGCGGACAAGGTCTCCCCCTCGAAGTGCTCGGAAACGGCGAAGATCTCGCCATCGCCGACCCCCGTCTCCACCATCGGCACCACGTTCGCATGCGACAGAAGTTTGCCGTTCTTCGCGTCGCGCAGAAACGCTTCGGCGACCTCCGGCTTTTTCGTCACGTGCTTGTGCAGGCGAAGCACGAGGTAACTTTTCGTGTTGCCTTCGGTTTGGGCGAGCCAGGTGGACGCCACGCCACTGCCGGCCATCTCCCGGGTCAACTCGTATTTGCCGAGCTTCGAAGCCGATCCAGTGGCAGTCTGAGTGTCGAGCGCCATTGCCGTCGCATGCTACCAGGTTCGTAGAAGACGGATCCAGGAAGCTTTGCAGGATCCACGGCCATGCCCCCTCGCGCCGCGCCTCACAATCCTCGAGGCCACGCCGTGGATCGAGGTGGCGAGGCACACGTTATCCGCTGGGATGATGAAGTGATCACCTCGCCCGAGCCGCTGCCTTCGCGTCCTCGCCTCGCTGATCATGCCGTCGTCCGGCGCCATCGCGTCGGCGAGGAGGACTTCTGGGTCCTCCACGATCAGCGCTCCGGCATGGCCTTTCGCCTCGGCCCACGCGAGTGGGGGCTCTTGGCGCAGGCTGATGGATCGCGTGATCTCGAGGGCATCGTGGCCGCCGCCTCCCGCGCCGGCGCGTACGCTCGCGTGGAAACCCTGCGTGCGTTTCTCGGCGCCCTTCACGTGCATGGCCTGGTCGAGGAAGGCGTCGCGCCGATCCCCGCGTCGAAGGCCCGCGGCGCGTCTCGCCCCCTCGATCCCCTCCCGGGCTTCTCCCTCACCTGCGACGGTCGCGGGAGCTGCTGTCGTCTTTACGCCTCCGTTATTTTCCGCCCCGTCGAGGAGGCCTACGCCCGCGCCCTCTTGCCGCGCGTGCTCGACGCCGGCGACCACCCGGAACGCGCGTTCATGCCCCTTTCGGGCTCCTCTCCGTGCGGCGCGACCGCCGTGCCTCTCGTCGATGGGCGCTGCGCGTACCTCGATGGAAGTGGGCTCTGCCGCTTGCATGCTGTCCAGGGCGCACACGTAAAACCCCTCGGATGCCAGACCTTCCCCGCGATCTTCGTCGACGATGGAGAGGCCGTTCGTGTCGCGCCCGCCGTCGAATGCGCTTGTGTGCTCGCGAGCGCGCTCGATCCGAAGGAAGACGGCTCTCCCCTCGTCCCCGAAGGTGCGCGGACCTCGGACGATCTCGACGAGGGGATCCTGATCGTCGAGCTTCCCGAGGAATCGATCGTCGCCCCTGGAAGACACGCGCCTCGCGCCGATCTCGTTCGATGGACGCGCGCCGTCGCCGAAGCCCCCGCGCCGCACGACACGTTGCACGCGCTCTTCGCTCTCGCCGTCGCGGTCGAAACGTCGGGACTCGATCTCGATGCTGCGACGCGCGCCCTCGCGACGCCCGCGCCCCTCGACGTCGAGCTTTTGCGCCCCTTCTTCGTCGCGCTCGCGAAACGCGCTTCACGCCGTGCACACATCGACGCGACCTTCCGCGCCGAGCACGATCTCGCGCGCCGCGCCGTTGTCTGGATCGAGGCCGCCGCCCGCGCGCTCGCCGAAGATCCCGCCCTCGCCGCGCATCTCACGATCTCGTCCACGGATCCCGCCCGCGCCCGCGCTGAAGCCTTTTACCTGCGCGCTGGCGCTTTTGCCTACCAGCTCGTTTCGATCGATCTTCCTCTCGCACACGCGCTCCGCGATCGCGCCGCGCGTGTCCTCCTCGCGCGTGCGTTGCCGCTCGTCACCACGCCCGACGAAGAGCGCGACGAGCCTGCGCTGCATCATCCGCTCGCCCTCGTCGAGGCGACGCTGCGGGGTCACGGCCTCGACGCGTACGCCCACGACATGCTCGCCTGAACGAAGCTTCGATCGCGTGCGCGCGTCACCTTTGAGGTCATAACGATCCGAGGAGGATCGAGCCCATGACGATCGCCACGCGGGATCGCGGGATGCTGGTCGAGCGCCTGCTCTCCCTCATGGATCAGAAGAACCACTGGGCCTGGCCGAGGTTCACGAAGCCGGGCCTCTCGCGCGCCGCGCTCGCCGCGCACTTCCGCCACGAGTACCGGACCTACGTGCGTGACTTCCCCGTGCTCCTCGCGCGCGTGCTCGGCCAGGGCCCGCCCGACGACGTACGCGCCGCGCTCGCCGAGAACATCTACGAGGAGCAGACTGGAAAGCTGAGCCTCGACGTCCCGCACCCGGTGTTGTTCCTCGAGATGATCGACGGCCTCGGCATCGACCGCGCCGCGATCGAAGACACGTCGATCCCGCTCGAACCCGAGGCCCTCGCCTACCGCGCGATGCTCGACCGCGTGAGCCTGAGCCCGCCCTGGCAGATCGGCGCCGCGGTCCTGACCATCTTCGTCGAAGGCAGCGTGCACGAGCGCGCCGAGCTCGAAGGCACGAGGAACCTCCCTCCGATCGAGGAGGTCATCCGCGCGCACCCCATGGTCCTCCACTACGGCTGTCCCCCCGAGCGGATGCGCCTCGCCCGCGCCCACCGCGCCGTCGAGGGAGGCCACCGCCGCGACGCATGGACGATGCTGATCGCTCACGTACCGCCCGAGAGCGAGCTCGCCGGATCCCTCGTCGACGCGATGACCGAGGCGTTCACGCTCTGGCAAGCGTACCGCTCGGCCGTCGCTCGATACCTCGGCTGATCACTCCGGCGAAACCCGATCGTTTACGGCGGCAAACCGCGGAGGACGTGCGTCGCGAGCGCCTCGCCGAGATCACGATATCCGCGCTGCGTGAGGTGCACGCCGTCGCCTGCGGCGCGCGCCGGCGACTGCGACGCCCACGCCCGGATCGAGCCCTCGCCGCCCATGACGGCGAACGTGTCCCAGAAGCTGCACCCGGCTTGCCGCGCGCCCTCGCGGATCGCGTCGCGGACGAGCGGCGTGCGGACGCGCGCGTCGGCGCGATCCGTCGGCGCGAGCGCGAGGCAGTCCGTGTCGGGCGCGAAGCGGCGGATCCTCTCCACGAGCCGCACGAGGCGCTGCGTGTACTTCACGGGATCCACGGAGACGTCGCCCGCCTCGTTCGTCCCGTACTCCAGCACCACGAGCGAGGGCTTGCGCCGAGCGAGCTCGGCCCCGAAGCTCGCCTCGTCCCAGGCGAGCGGCGTACCGAACCGCGCCCCGTTGATCCCCAGCGTGTCGAGCACCACGCCTGGTTGCGAAGCGGGATCCGTCTCGATCACCACCCCGCAGAGCTCGGGCTCGCCGCGCGTCGGCATCACGATCAACGTCTCGCGCCCCTCGCTCACCAGCACGAGGTGCCGGATCTCGCCCGGCGGCTCGGTCGCGGTCGCCCGCACCTTCGTCTTGGGCCCCGTCCCGAGCGAGATCTCGAGCTCGTCCGCCGGCGAGCGCAGCCGGTAGCAGACGTCCCACGAGAGCCGACCCGACAAACCTTCGTCCGTCACGTGCAAGCGCGCTTTGCCGCTGCCGGCCGGGCCCGTCGTCACCACGCCTCCCAGGCCAAACACGCCGTCGCCCGTTCGTGACGACGTGGCCGGCGCCTTGGGCTTGATCGTCCACTTCTCGTCCGTCGACAGGCGCACCCCGTCGTGCCGGTACGCCTTCCATCCGACGTGCACGAACCCCGGTCCGGCCTTGCCGAACCGCTTCTGGAGCACGTCCCGCAGCGCCCCCGTCCAGAAGTCCGCCTGCCCGTGCGAATCACCGAGCCACAGGATCCGCACGTGTGCCTTGCGACCGCCCCGGCCGAGCTCTCGCAGCGCCGTTTGAAACCGCGCAAGCTCGGGCTCGCCCGCTGGAAGCTCCGGCGCCGGGTGCGCGGCCTCTATCGCCGCGGGGGTCGTCGTCTCGATCGGCGCCGCCACGCTCGCCGAAGTGGGAGGCGCGGGCACGGACGCAGGCACAGATGCAGACGAAACGGCATGCGGCGCGCTCGGCCCCGCGTCCGTCGCGAGCCGATGCTCCCCACCACAGGCCGCGACGAAGAGCGCGATCCCGGCGGCGCAGCCTGCGCGCCCTCGCCCGCGCGAGTGTCCCTCACGAGAGCGGATCGTACACCTCCGCTTCCATCGCCGGCTGCGACGACGGAGGTTCTGGCGCACGCCGCGCGTTCACGTGTTGCTCCACCTCGCGGACGAGCTCTTCTGCGTACGCTTCGAACGGCGCGCACGTGATCCCCGTGCCCGCGAGTGCGCTCGTCGCCCCGCGCGCGTCGTACCGCACGGGCCTCGCGATCTGCTCGAGGAACGCCCGCGGGCTCCGCACGAAACGCTCGATCCCCGGCATCCGCAAGAGCGTCGCCGCCGCGCTCGCCGGCACCTGCCCGAGCGAGCTCCCCCGCGCCGCACGCGCGAGCACTTCGAAAAACCGCCGCGCCGAGATCGGGTGCGGATCCACGAGATGAAACGTCTTCCCTCGCGCGCCCCGCATCCGCCCGAGCGCACACGCCGCGCGCGCCACGTACTCCATCGGCACCACGTGCACCGGCGCGTCGCCTCGTTGCGGCAGCGGCAGCGTGAGCTCCGCCGGCGTCGTCAACGCCAAGAGCGCCGCGAGATGCAACGCATCCGGCCGTTCGTTCGGCGCCGACGCGCCCACCACTGCCGCGGGCCTCACGACCACGATCGGCACGTCTTTTTTCGCGCGTCGCACGAGCGCCTCGGCCCGCATCTGCGCCCGCGCGCCTTCCTCGTGGAACGCCTGTCCCGCCTCGAGATCCTCCTCGTACACGACGCCCGCTCGGTCGCCCGAGACCGCCGTCGTCGAGTGGACCACCAGGCACTCCAGGGACCCCGAAGCACGCGCGAGCTCCAGGATCTCCGCCGCGCTCGCCACGTTCGCCCGCGTGGCTTCCTTCTCGTCGATCCCCACCCACGCCGCGTGTGCTGCGTGATGGATCCGATCGACCTCGTTCTCGATCTGCCGGTACTCCGCGCCCGACAGGCCGAGGTCCATCGCCGTCGGATCCCCCTCGAGCATGCACATCCGCCCCCGAGCGCCCTCGCCGAGCGCATGGCGCGCCCGATCGGCCTCGGCGACCTCCGTCCTTCGCACGATCACGTACACGAATGCCGCCGCGTTCTCCGCGAGCACCTGGGAGGTGATCCGCTGCGCGTAGAGCGACGGAAACCCGTTGATCAGCACGACCTCGTCGTGACCTGGGCGGGGCACGAGACGAGCTTAGCCCATGCCGACAGAAGCGGGTGAAAGGCGCGCGCGTTTCGTACTAGCTTGGTGACATACGATGACCTCACCTGCTCCGTCCCCCCTCCGAGGACGTCCTCGACGTGCCGTGACCCGCTTCGCCCGCGGGCTCCTCTTCGCCGTCGCGCTTGCCTTGCCCGTGCTCGCCGCGGGCTGCAACGAAACGCCCCCGCCGCCGCAGAAGGTCGCGCCCCTCGAGCCGATCCCGGCGCCCGCTGGCCTCCTCGCCGACCTCTTCGTGCCGAACCCCGACGAGGCCTGGACCAAGGCCCGCGCGGCCGTCGGTGGGCCTGCTCTGTTTCTTCCGTCCACCGCGAGCAACCTCGCGATCACGCTCCTCGGCTTGCCGCTCGCTGCCTCCGCGGAGATCGACGGCAACATCCCTCTCGTCGGCGCCCTCGTCGAGCGCCCCGGCGGAGGCCGCCCCCGTGCTGCGATCGGCATCCACGTGCGTGACGCGCAGAAGCTCGAGGGCCTGCTCGTGAAGGGCGAGGCCGCGCGTTTCCAGATCCGCATCGACGAGAAGACCTCGATCACGCTCCTCGAGCCCAAGGACGGCGGCGCCCGCCCCATCGCGCTCGGCCTGCTCGGCAACTACCTGCTCGTCGCGCCGCAGACCTCCGATCTGCTCGACGTCGGCCCGTACGTCGTGCGCACCTTGCCCACGTCGAAGATGCCGAAGGCGGACGTCTCCTTCGAGCTGCCGCGCGAGGCGCTCGGCGGTCCGATCGAGAAGGGGCTGCGATCGAGCTGGGAGAGCTTGCGTCCTCGCGCGCGTGGCGGCCCGACCCCCGAGGGTGGCAAACCGCCTCCGCCCGTCCCGAGCCCCTTGAATGGGATCATGGACGCGCTCCTCGGCATTCTCGTCGAGCTCGACCACGCGCGTGTCTCGCTTGATTTCGACGACCGCGCCGCCCACCTCCGCCTCGTCGGGACGCCACGCGAGGGCTCCACGGGCGCCGCCAACATCGCCGCCATGACCGTCGGAGATCCGAGCCGTTTGCTCGATTTGCCGGCCGACACCGACCTCGCCGTCTACCTGCACGACAGCGCGACATCACGCGCGACCGACGCCAAAAAATACGCCGACGCGCTCGCCGCCGCCGTCGGCAAGGACGTCCCCGACGAAGACCGAGCGGCCCTCACTGCCGCGCTCGTCGCCGTCGCCGAGGGCCGCGGGGACTCCTTCACCGCCGGCGTCTCGCTCCTCTCCACGGGCCCCGCCGTGGTTCTGCGCAGCGACGTCGCCGACGGCGAAAAACTCGACGAGGCCCTTGGAAACCTGTTTGGCCTGGCCAAACGGAAGCGCTTCGCGACGTGGCTCGGCCAGAACGAGATCGACGTCACCACGAGCAAGACGGTCCTCGAGAACCTCCCGGGCGACATCCGCAAAATCCGCCTGACCCGGACGGACGCCAAGGACAAGAAGGACGAAAAGGCGAGCAAGGACCGGAAAGACAAACCCGGTAAAGACAAACCCGGCGCCGACAAACCCGAGGGCGACAAACCCGCCGCGCTGCCGGAGGGCGTCCCCTCCACGATCGACGTCCTCTACATGCTCGGCAAAGAGGGCCTCGTGCTCGCGGCCGGGTACGACGCGAAGGCTTCGTTCCGGTCCGTCCTCGAATCGCCGGGCAAGGAAAACCTCTCCGGCCGCCCCGAAGCAAAATCAGCGATTTCGGCCGCCGGCGACAAAACGGCGTTCGTCGCTTTCGTGGATCCTTTGCGCCTCTTGAATCGTCGCGCCGGCAAGGCGGACCCCGGCCCGAGCGCGCCCCTGCTGTTCGTCCTTGGAAAGGGCGGCGAGGGGGCAGGGGCGAACGACCCGTGGATGCGCCTCGATATCGCGAACCTCGCGATCCAGGAGCTCATCAAGCGGCGCGGCGCGCTCTGACCGACCGTCAACGAGGCTCTGGAGCCCTCTCCTTCGCATTCCGCACGCACCGAAACCCGAGCCCCGGCACCTTGTACGTCCAGATCGCGCCGCCCCGGAACGCCGCCATGATCCCGCGCCCGCTCCGGTTCCATCCTCCGCCGCGCACCACCCGCGTCCCGATGTTCGGCCGCTCGTGCACCGGATCGACCTCGTCCTTGCCCGAATACGGTACGTAACTATCGATCACCCATTCCCACACGTTCCCACCGAGATCGTGGATCGGCCCCGACGGCCAGGTCCGATCCCCTTTGTGGTGCGTCCCCACCTTCGAGGGCCCGCCTCCGTGGCAGCCGCTGTCGCCGCCCGGTGAGATCAGGATCGCTTGCGTGAAATCGGCGTGCTCACACGTGGGCTCTTCCTCGCCCCAGGGCCACGAACGCCCGTCGCCGCCCGTCGCCGCCCACTCCCATTGCGCCTCGGTCGGCAAACGTTTGCCGTACTGCTCGCAATAGTACTTCGACATCGGATAATCGACGAGGTTCACCGGGTAATCCGGTTTGTCCGGGTACGTGATCCATCGATCGGTCCGCTGCGGCGCCTTGCAGCCCTTCTCCGCCACGCATTTCTTCATCGCGCCGGCGGTCACCTCGGTCTGGTCCATGCAGAACGGCTTCGTCAGGACCACCTTGTGCGGCAGATCCGCGCGTCCCTTGCCGGGGTTCTTCGATGTGCGGGGGCCGAACCCGTACGCAGACAGGTTTTTGCCCATCTTGAAGCCCTCGGGCCCCGTCGCCGGCACGTACACCTCGCCCTCGGGGCAGGCCGGCGCGCATGCCCCTGCCTCGCAACGCTCGATGTCGAGGCACGTCTTCATGGCTTCCGGCGCGCGCGTGGCCCCTGCGCAACGCACGACGCTCGCGCCCTCACACGCGAGCGCCCCCTTGACTTTCCCTGCACAAGGTCCCTTGTCCTCGGGCGCCGCCGCTTCTGGCGCCGCGTCTGCGACCTCGCTGGCAACACTCGCCAAAGGCCCGGCGCCTGCGTCCTCCGTTCCGTCGCCCGACTGCGAGACGCAACCGGCGAGGGCGGCGAGGGCGGCGAGGAACACGAAGACGCGAGGACACACGCCGCGGAACTTACACGTTTTTCATCGGGCAGACATCCGAGAACATGCAGTCCCCGCATTGCGGTGCCTTCGCCGTACACGTGTACCGGCCGTGCAGCACCATCGCCGGGCCGAACTTCGTCCAGCGCGATTCGGGCACCATCTGCATCAGATCCCGCTCGATCGCCTCGGGTTTTTCCTGTGTCGTGAGGCCCATCCGCCGGCTCACCCGCGCCACGTGCGTGTCCACGATGATGCCCGACGGTATGTCCCAGGCATTGTTCAGCACCACGTTCGCCGTCTTCCGCGCGACCCCGCGCAGCGCCGTGAGCTCCCCCATCGTCTGCGGTACCTCGCCGCCGTGCCGCTCCACGAGCGCCCGGCACGTCTCCTGGACCGATTTTGCCTTCTGCCGAAAAGCGCCCGTCGGCTGCAGGATCTGCTCGAGTTCTTCGGTGTTCGCCTCGGCATACTCCTTCGCCGTGCGGTATTTCGAGAAGAGCGTCTTCGTCACCTTGTTCACCCGCACGTCGGTGCATTGCGCGGCGAGGATCGTGGCCACGAGCAGCTCGAGCGGCGTCGTCCAGTCGAGCTCATAACGAGCGTCCGGATACTTCTTCTGGAGCCGCGAGAGAACCGTCGACATCGAGACTTCGCCAGACCTTGCCATGCGAATGACCTCCTCCGTGAAACGAAGCCCGATCCTACGCGAATCGAAGCACCCTGGCGAGACCCGATTCCCGTGCCCCGGTCATTGTTCGTCCGAGGGCCCGCCCCCGTTCGTCCGGGGCCGCGCGAGCGTCAGGAAAACCGGCACCGCGAGCACGCGGATCCCATAAGCACGCGCCTTCTGGCTCTTCGCCGAGAGTGAATGCGGATCGTCCACGACGAGCACGTCGAGTTTTTTCGTCACCGAGCCCGCCACCCGGAGCCCCGCCGCCACCGCCCGCGCCTCGAGCGCGGCTTTGGGCGGCACCCCGTCCCCCGTGAAACACACCGTGGTATCCGCGCGCAAAGGCCGCGTCGCTCCGGGCACGGGCGCCCGGGCTCCCGTACGCGCCGCCGCGAGCGCCTCCTCGGCGGCCCCCTCGGGCAAACCCAGGAGCCGCGCGACCTTCGCGAGATCCGAAGCCCCGATGCCGCCCGCGAGATCCCCCGCGAGCGCCGCCCGACCGACGCCTATCAAATAAGCGCGGTGCGCTCCCACGACATCCCCGCGCAAGAGCCCCGCGCACGAGACGAGGCTCTCGGCCGCCTCCGCCTCCTCGTCCGTCACGCGTCGATCCTCGAGGATCTCGTCGAGCAACGCGTGATACCCCTCCACGCTGCCGTTCGACGTCCCCTCCGGCAGCCTCTCCGCCATCTCGCCGAGCCGCGACGCCGGCGCCGCTTGCCGCGCCTCCCCGCGCGTAGCGAGGCGCGCCGGCCCCTCGATCGCGGGCCACGACAAACTCTCCGCGACGGCCAGATCGGTCTCGTACGACGGCCGCCAGAAGCCACTCGTGCAGAGCCGCGTGAAGACCCCTGCCGCCGCGCGTGCGTCGTCGAGCGCCTGGTGCTCGTGCCCGCTCGAAACGCCGAGGGCCTTGCAGCACGACGCGAGCTTGTAATCACCGAGGCTCGGCAAGACACGCATCGCGAGCTCCCGCGTGCACACCCGCGGCGAATGCGGGAGCGCGAGTCCGAGCCGCCCGAGCTCCTCGCCGAGGAAGGCCAGATCGAATTTCACGTTGTGCCCCACGAGCACCGCGCCCTCGAGGAACCGCACGACCTCGGAGAGCACCTCGACGAAGGTCGGCGCGCTCTCGAGATCCTCGGCGCCGAGCCCGTGGATGTGCGTCGCGCCCGGGTTTCGCTCCGGGTTCACCAGCGTCGAGAGCTCGGCGAGCACGCGGCCCTCCGCGTCCGTGCGTACGACCGCGACCTCGACGATCCGATCGGTCCTCCATCGCAGCCCGGTCGTCTCGACGTCCACCACCGCGAATCCACGGGGAAACGAAGCTCGTCGTTCGGCGCTTTCCATCGCGATCCGCGCCACGGTAGCACCTCCGGGCGGGCGAGGACAGCGCCCGTGTGAGGTCCATGCGAGGCGACGCCCATGATTGGAATGCCACGCGATCAGGGTTCCGTCCCGCCGACCTCCATGATATTCGCCATGGAATCACCACCATGCGCACCTCGCCCCTCCTCGCTGCCGCGCTCTTGGCTGCGCTCTTCGCTGCGGGGTGTAGCTCCTGCGGCAAAAGCTCCTCGGGGCCCGCGCCGGAAGCCGCCTCCTCCGCCGCGTCCTCCGCGCCGGGGCCCGCCGATTCTGCCGCCGCGGCCCCCACGAAGCCCCGAACACCCGCGCTGAACCGACAAGGCAATGTCGTCGCGCGTGGCCCCGGAGACGACGTCCTCTACATCGCCGACGAGGACGGGAGCGCCCTCCACCTCGTCCCCCTCCCGTTCGAGAAAGACAAACCCACGCGCTCCGTGACTTTGCCTGGTCGGCCCGCGCAGGTCCTGGCGATGGACGGCGAGATCCTCGTCACGATCCGCGATCCGGGCCTTCTCCTCGTCATGAAGCCCGATCCCGCGGCGGGCCTCGTCGAAACGGCGCGCGTGGCCTTGCCCGCCGACGCCTGGGGGCTCGCGATCACCAAAGACGAAAAGACCGCGCTCGTCTCGTCGGCGTGGACGCACCAGATATCCTCCGTCGATCTCACCACGAAAAAGGTCCGTTTTTCCGTCGACGTCGCCCGCGAGCCTCGCGGTATTGCCATTCTTGGAGACGGCTCGCGCGCCTACGTGACCCACCTCATCGGCGCGTCCCTCACACGGATCGACGCAATCGCCACCGACAAACCCACTGTCAAGCGCGTGAGCCTCTCCGCTGCTCCGCTGCGGCTCTATTTCGAAAACAAGGTCCCCGACAAGGCCTCGCTCGGGTATTCCCTCACGCTCTCGTCCGACGAAAAGCGCCTCTACGTCGCGCGCCACGCCCTCAGCGCCGACGCCAAGAATGCCTGGTATGGCGTCCCCACCGTCGACGTCCTGCTCACGGCCGACGACAAACCCCTCGTGCCTGCGCGGAAGCCCCCGGTCGTGTACGGCGCTGCGCCCTTCAGCGGGGCGTCGCAGGAAGATCCGATCCTCTCCATTGGTTTCGCTCCCATTTCCCAGCCGCGGGCGGTCGTGGTTCGCCCGTCCACCGGCACGTTGCTCGTCGTCAGCGAGGGATGGGGCACGTTTTCCGAATTCGACGCGCTCTCGATGGACCCTTCGGCGATGTTCCGGGAAGGTTACCTTCGGCCCTTCGAAAAGCTCGGCACCTGCGGCGCAGCGAGTGGCCTCGCCCTCTCCGCGGACGAGAAGACCGCGTTCGTCTTTTGCCGGTCGACGAATGCGCTCGCCGTCGCCAGCCTGGGCGGGTCGGGGAGCAAAGAGCCCCGCGCCACGTTCCTTCCGCTCGGCGAGGGGCCCAAAGACCCGACGGTCGCCGCGGGGCGCCGCCTTTTTTATGCGGCCGACGACGAGAAGCTCTCCGAGGGTATGGGCTGCGCGGGTTGCCATCCCGAGGGCCGCGAAG
>JANMGF010001408.1:0-2016 GCA_031374535.1 Polyangium sp. (in: bacteria) | reverse complement strand
TCGGCCTTCGCGGCCTCCACGGGCGCGCCCGAGTCGAGCACCATCACGGTCGGATCGATCTGCCGGCCGAGGTAAAGCTTCGGCGGGATGCGTCCGTCGCCGTAGTCGATGGTGCCGAACGCGCCGTTGGGTGCGCCGATGTCGACGTACCCCGTGGGCACGCCGGGCGCGGCGACATGGGGCATCTCGCCTTCGCCCGCGATCACGCGGCGCTGGCCGACCTCGGCGACGGTCCAGACGCCGTAGCTGCCGAGGTTCACCTGCTGGCCCGCGCGGAGCGAATGGATCGACGGGAGATCCGGCGGGACCGGGACCTCGGACGTCGAGTACCAGCGCCCCTGCGCGCTCGCGACCCAGCACCACTTCCCGCTCATCGGGAACGTGATGAAAAACTCCTGCCACGGCGCGCCGGGCGCGCTCGCGCGGTCGAGCTGCACGCGGCCATCGACGGCGAACGGCTCACCGCCGCTCCAGCGCCCCGTTCCGCCGAGCATGAGCGGTGACGGGATGTCGACGAGGTCCGCCATCCGGCCGACAGCGACGAGGTTCCGGTCCGTGCGCGCAACGACGAAGTTGCAGTGCTTGCAGACCTGCGCCGCGGCACCGGCGAAGCGAAACTGGATGGGCGCCCCGCACGACGGACACGCCGCCTGGCGGTCGAACGGGCTAGTCACGCGCTCGATGGTAGCCCATTTTTCGTCGCGGGCGTGCCGATCGTCGGCATTGTTTCCGACGCGGGCGCTTCGCTTCGTGTTCCCCGAAGGCGCCGCCCCGATGCTAGGAAGGCCCCCGATGTTGCCGCGCCGCTTGGTCCACCCAGCGCTCCTCGCCATGGTGGCCGTGATCGCGACCTCCGGGCTCGTGTACGAGCTCGTGACGGGCACCCTCGCGAGTTACGTGCTCGGCGACTCGGTCACGCAGTTCAGCCTGGTGATCGGCCTTTACCTCTTCGCGATGGGCATCGGCTCGTACCTCTCGAAGTTCCTCGAAGACCGCCTCCTCGAGCGTTTCGTGGAGATCGAGCTTTGCCTCGCCCTCGCCGGCGGCCTCTCGGCGCCGCTGCTCTTCAAGGTCTACACCGCGGCCGCCGCCTTCCGCTTCGCGCTCTACGGCATCGTGGTCCTCATCGGCACCCTCGTCGGCCTGGAGATCCCGATCCTCATCCGGCTCCTCCAGTTCTCGGTCGACCTGAAGGAGCTCGTCGCGCGGGTGCTCACGCTCGACTACGTGGGCGCGCTGATCGCGAGCCTTCTCTTTCCGTCGCTGCTCCTGCCCAAGCTCGGCGTGCACCAGACGAGCCTCTTCTTTGGCGTGCTGAACGCCGTCGTCGCGCTGCTCGCCACGTTCCTCTTCCCGCTCGATCGTGCCGTCGCGATCCGCCTGCGCGCCCAGTGTGTGCTCGTCGGCGTGGTGCTCGCCGCGGCCTTCGGGTTCGTCAGTCGTTTCGTCGACCGCGCCGAGACCGTCTACTTCGGCGCGCCCATCGTCTACACGGCGCAGTCGCCCTACCAGCGCGTCGTCATCACGCGTTCCACGCGCACGACGCGCCTCTTCCTCAACGGCAACCTCCAGTTCTCCTCCGACGACGAGCAGCGCTACCACGAGGTCCTCGTCCACCCCGCCGTCGCCGCGCTCGGCCGTGATCCCCGCACCGTGCTCGTGCTCGGGGGCGGCGATGGACTCGCGGCGCGCGAGCTGC
This sequence comes from Polyangium sp. (in: bacteria), assembly GCA_031374535.1. Taxonomy (GTDB): domain Bacteria; phylum Myxococcota_A; class Polyangia; order Polyangiales; family Polyangiaceae; genus Polyangium. The sequence goes on along the minus strand of JANMGF010001408.1, from coordinate 317 downwards.
TCCGTTACCCGTCGATCGAGCGCATCGTGCTCGTGGATCTCGACGCCGCGGTCACCGACGCGTTCCGCACCTTGCCCATCGGGCTCGAGCTGAACGGCGGCGCGCTGAACGATCCACGCGTCACGGTCCGCAACGAGGACGCCTACAAGTTCCTCGAGGAGGCGCGCGAGGCCTTCGATCTCGTGGTCGTCGACTTCCCCGATCCCTCGAACTACGCCGTCGGCAAGCTCTACACCGACGCCTTCTACCACCTGCTCCGCGAGCGCCTCTCCTTCCGCGGCGTCGCCGTCGTGCAGTCGACCTCGCCGCAGTACGCG
>JANMGF010001386.1:0-1732 GCA_031374535.1 Polyangium sp. (in: bacteria) | reverse complement strand
CGGAACTTCACGAGCGTCGTGTCGTCGGGCGCCGCCTGCGCGGGCTCGAGCCGAAGGAAGCGGCGGAAGGAGAGCCGGTCGCCCGCCTCGCGCGACGCCTCCACGTCCGAGAGCGTGTAGCCCATCTTTCCCCATTCGCCCTCGATTTTGGCGATTTTCGCGTCTTTTCGCGGCGTAAGTCGTCTCTTCTCAGCACCACCATTTCCCAAAACGGCTGTGGTGCAGACCTACTATCTTGACGGCCTCGCGGGGGCGTGAGACGGTCCGCGCATCATGTTCCTGCGCGCGCATACACGGACCAAGAATGGCAAGGAGCACCGCTACTTCACGGTGGTGGAGAGCGAGCGGCTTCCCGGTGGGCGGTCGCGCCAGCGGCAGGTGCTCTACCTCGGCGAGCTGAACGATGCGCAGCACGCCGGCTGGGTGCGGGCCATCGAGGCGTTCGAGACGCGGGGCCGCGGCCGCCGGACCGCGCGGCAGATGGCCCTCTTCCCGGGCGACCGCGAGGCGCCGCCGGGTCTCGAGTGCGACGCGGTCTCTATTCATATAGCAGGCATCCGGCTCACGCGTCCGCGCCAGTGGGGGGCGTGCTTCCTCGCGCTCTGGCTCTGGGATTACCTCGACCTGGATCAGTTCTGGGGGGCGCGGCTGGAGCCAAGCCGCAAGGGGACGCGATGGCTGAACGTCCTCAAGATGCTGACGGTCTATCGGTTGATCGATCCGGGGAGCGAGTTCCGGTTGCACCGCGAGTGGTTCGACCGCAGCGCCATCGGCGACCTGCTCGGCGAGGACCCTTCGCTGGCGGGGAAGAACACGCTGTACCGCTGCCTGGACAGGCTGTTGCCGCACAAGGAGGAGCTCTTCACGTTCCTTCGTTCGCGCTGGGAGGACCTGTTCGGCGCCCGCTTCGACGTGCTGCTCTACGACCTGACAAGCACGTACTTCGAGGCATCGCCGCAAGATCAGCGCGGCGAGACGAAGAAGGCCTACGGCTACTCGCGCGACCACCGGCCGGACTGCACCCAGGTGGTCATTGCGCTGGTGGTGACGCCCGAGGGCTTCCCGCTCGCCTACGAGGTCTATCCGGGCAACACCGCCGACTCCTCCACGCTCCGGGGCTTCCTGCGGAAGATCGAGTCGCGCTACGGCAGGATCAACCGCACCTGGCTGATGGATCGCGGCATCCCGACGGAGGAGACGCTCGGGGAGATGCGCCGCGAGGGCATCGGCTACCTGGTCGGGACGCCGAAGGGGAAGCTCGGCAAGCTCGAGGCGGGCCTTGCCGACAAGCCCTGGGAACAGGCGCGGGAGAACGTGCGCGTGAAGCTGCTGGAGGAGGAGAGCGAACTCTACGTGTACGTGGAGAGCGCCGACCGCATCGGCAAGGAGCGCGCCATGCGGCAGCGCCGGCTGAGGAAGCTCTGGGCACGGCTGAAGGAACTGCAGGGCATGAAGCTCTCGCACGACTCGCTGCTGATGAAGCTGGGCGAGGCGAAGCATGAAGCCGGCCGCGCCTGGAGCCTAGTGAATATCCATCTATACAGGCATCCGGTGGAGAAGGGGAAGAAGCGCCGCCTGGCGGGCTTCCTCTTCGCGCTGGACCGGGAGAAGCTCCGCGCCGCGCGCCGCCGCGAAGGACGCTACCTCCTGCGGAGCAACCTCTCCGGTGAATCGCCCGAACTGCTCTGGGAGAAGTACCTCCTGCTCACGCAGATCGAGCAGGCCTTCAAGG
>JANMGF010001367.1:0-8001 GCA_031374535.1 Polyangium sp. (in: bacteria) | reverse complement strand
CGAACGCGAGTTTTCGCTCGTGAACACGCGGGGAGGTGGACCGTGAGCCGGCCCGTCCAGGAACATCCCGTGATCACGCGTCGCCTCGCGCGCCGTGGGGAGAGAGGCGCCACGGTCTTCGTCGTCGTGCTCGTCATCGCGATGCTCACGGGCATCGGCCTCTTCGCCGCGCAGGCGAGCACCATCGCCACGAGCACGAGCGGCACCTCGCGCGTCACCACGCAGAGCCGTTACTTCGGCGAGAGCGCGATGAACGCCGTGACGGCAAAACTCTCGCGGGATCTCGGCGCGCAGGTCGACTTTCTTGCGCGGCAGAACTCCACGGAGTGCCTCGGCCAGTCGGGCGATCCGTACTACCAGAACTGCACGCGGTTTGGCCGAACGTACCTCGAGAAAGAGCTCGGGTTCGCGTTGTTCCAGTCCTACGACCCGCAGACCGGCGCGCACGGGAGCCTCGGCCGCATCGAGAACGCCTCGGCCGACCTGCTCGTCGAGATGAACGACCTCTTCCGCGTCGAGCGCCCCATCGCGGGCTTCGACTACACCTCCGCGGGCGCGGCCAACGTCCACTTCATGAGCGTCATGCTCCATGGAACGGGCCGCATCCGGCTCGAGCCGCCCGGCGGAGTCGCGACGACCCTTTCGAGCACCACCTTTCGCGCCGAGCTCATCGTCGGCCCTGTCACCGGCCCTTGACGGAGGACACCATGCGAACCCTTTCCCGCGTCCTCTCCCCTGCCATCGCAGCTCTCACTTCGCTCGCGTCCTTCGCTTCGATCGCCGAGGCGCAGATCGACATCAACCCGCCGCTGCCGAACGTGCTGCTCGTCATCGACACCTCGGGGTCGATGGAGAACATGGCCGACGGCAAGAGGCCGGCGAACGCCAACGCCGCGTGTGTCCCCGGCACGACGACGCCCATGAACCGCTGGGCGACGCTCATCACCGTGCTGACGGGGACGGTCCAGAACTTCTCGTGCTTCGCGCAGGATCGATCGTCGAGCTCGTTCCTCAACGAGTTCACCCTGCCAAACGGCCCCGATCCCTATGACTACAAGTACTACCTGCCCTACCACCGCATCCTCTCGAACGGCTGCACCTACGGCCCGGGAACGATGGGCGGTGCGTGGTGGGACTGGCCCGCGAACGCGCTGAAGACACACGCCTGGAACAACACGAGCCAGGCCTGCGCGGCGCCCGGCTTCCAACAAGCGAACGACGGCCTTCTCGACACGTACCGGGATCGCGTGCGTTTTGGCCTCATGACCTTCGACACGTTGCCGGACTCCGGCACCGGGGCGAACGGCTCGACGCCCGCGCCGAACGACGGCACGGTCGGCATGTGGAGCTACTACCCGAACTGGAGCTCCGGCGGTTCACCCGCGGACGGCAACCCGCCGAACTGCGCGAACCACGCCTTCGAGGTTGGCGCGCGAAACCCCGCCGCGCCCCCGTGGGAAGGCCGTCTCATCGGCTTCGGTCCGCACGACGCGCCCATCGCCGAGGTGCAACAGATCAACGATCGCCTCCAGTCGTCGCTCCTCGCGATGAGGCCCTACGGCGCGACGCCGATCGCGGGCATCCTCTCGGACGCGCGTGACTACCTCCTGAACGACACGTCGGACGATCCCGCCACGGGCAAACCCTTCGGCCCGACGAACGATCCGTACTACGCGGGCAAGTGCCGCGATCAGTTCGTCATCCTGCTCTCGGACGGCGAGCCGAACCTCGACCTGCGCGAGTCGTGCTCGAGCGGCAACGGGAAATGCCCTTACTCGCGGCCGCACGAGATCGCGCATCAGCTCGCGACGCTGCCGAGCCCGATCAAGACCTTCGCCATCGGCTTCGGTTTGTCCGCGGCCGGAGGCACCGACTGCAGCACGCTCACGCAGAGCGACATCGTGAACCCCGGCGGCCTCTGCGACGGCGCTTCGGGCACGCTCAAGGCGTGCTGCACGCTCTCGCGGATCGCGTACGAGGGCGGCACGACGCGCGCGTTTTTCGCCAATGATCTGCCTTCGCTGAAGACCGCGCTCGATCAGGTCCTCGCCGTCGTCTCATCCGGCTCGACGAGCCGCACGATCCCCGTCTTCGCCACGGCCGGCGCCACGCAGAGCCAGGGCAACGCCGCCGCCGCGGGCTACCAGTTCGTGACGTCCTTCGACACGCCGCTCGGCTCTCTCTGGACCGGCAACCTCGAGCGCAAGCGCTACGTCTGCGAGAACCAGAACGGCATCCTGAAGCCCGTGCTCGCGTCGATCGAGCAGGGCAAAGGCGACGACTTCGAGGCGAACCTCAACACGGGCTCCCCCTCGCGCAGGTTCTTCACCCTCATCGGCCCCCAGGCGAACGGGCAGATCCACTCGCGCCGCTCGCTCCGGCCGAACCTCTCGATCAACGACGGGCTCGGCCTATACGGCGGCACGAGCACGGGCCTGCTCGACGGCGCCCAGTTCGCGGCGGCTGTCGCCCAGGCGCCGCTCGCGCTCGACATCCCCTCGGCCCCCGTGCCCGACGCGTGCAAGGCGATCGCCGGTTCGAACGCGAACGCGAACACCTGCGCCGACACGGTGATGCGCTGGGAGGTCGGTTTGCCGGGCGTCCCTTCGTCGCGGTACGGCAACGCGTTCGGCAGCATCTACCACGCCTCGCCCATCACGATGGGCACGCCGAGCGAGTTCCTCCGCGACGAGTCGTACGCCGCGTTCGCCGCCGATCCCGTGGTCCGCAAGCGCCCGCTCGTGCTCTTCGCCGCCTCGACCGATGGCCAGCTCCACGCGTTCAAGGTCGCGTCGAACGATCCGGCCGACACCCAGCGCGTCGACACGCTCGAGAACAATGAGCTCTGGTCGTTCCTGCCGCCGCACGTGCTCCCCGGCATCCTGCCGACGTACGGAAGGCAAGCGTTCCTCCTCGATGGCAGCCCCGTCGTGAAGGACGTCATCTTCCAGCGCACACGCGCGCAGGCGCAGGCCGGCGCGACGGGCACGACGTGGAGGAGCGTCCTCCTCGCGGGCGGCGGCATAGGCGGCAGCTTCTACTACGCGCTCGACGTGACGAACCCCGCCGATCCGAAGTTCCTCTGGCAACTCTCGTCGACCGATCAAGGCGTGCCGCTCTTCGGCAACACCACGATCAAGCCCGCGATCGCCACGATCTCCCTCGACGACGGCAACAACGACGTGAAGGAGGTCGCCGTCGCGATCCTCCCCGGCGGCACGACGACGCTCACCACCGGCAACTGCCCGCGCCTCAAGACGACCACGGCCGTCTCTTCCTCCGACGCGTACCAGCCCAAGGTCAGCGGCGATGTCGTGCGTTGCTGGCACGACGCGGACGGCTTGGTCGGCGCTGCGCGCTCGCTCTCGATCGTCCGCCTCGACACGGGCGAGATGCTCATGAACTTCCGCGGCAAACTCGAGGACGGCCCGGCCTTGCCCGGGACGAAGGTCAAGGAAAACGCCTTCGATTCGCCCGTCACCGGCGTCCCCGTGCCTTACCCCGCGCAGCCCGGCCAGGTCTCCGATCGCATCTACGTCGGCGACGCGGACGGCACGCTCTTTCGGATCAACCTCTCGTCGCCGAAGCCCGACAAGTGGACCGTGGATCTCGCGTGGGACGCGTACTCGTTCGGCAACGACACGGCCGCGTCGCGCCAGCCGATCGAGACGCCGCCGATCGTCACGGTCGATCCGATCGGCAACCCCGTCGTGCTCCTGTCGACGGGTGATCAGGAGACCTTCACCGCGAGCACGGGCGTGCAGACGCGCGCGTGGTCGATCCGCGAGGAGCCGGACGGGTCTGGCGCGTACGTCACGAAGAGCAACTGGGTGATCCCCTTCGAGAACGGCGTGCGCGTCACGGGCCCGATCTCGCTCTTCAACGGCATCGCGTACTTCTCGACGTTCACGCCCACCGGCCCGCAGGGCAACGCGTGCGCGGACGGCTTCGGCGCCGTGTGGGGCGTCGACTACTACCGAAAAACTGCTTGCAGTGGGAGCGGTCCGACCCCGCCGACCGACTGGCCTTGCCCGCGGTACGTGCAAGATCCGGTGAACGCTCCGGCGACCGTGAGTTTCTTTGAGGACCAAACACCTGGCACCGTCGTCTTCGGCGTGGCCGTCACGCAGACGCCGAGCTGCTACGAGCAGCAGAACTTCAACGAACCCGCGTTCGGCCCGATGTCGGTCGTGAACAACTCGACGGCGGGCGAGTTCCAGCTCGTCTTCCAGACCGGTCAGGGCGGCACGTCGAGCGAGGGGTCGAAGACGAACACCGTGACGAAGCGCCTTCCGCCGCCACGCACCTCGGTCCGGGTCGACTCGTGGGGCCTCGTCCTCGAGTGAGCCGCGCGTTTTTCGGGGCCGCCGCGGCGCTCCTCCTGCTCTCCGCATGCCGCGGGGGCGACGAGCGCCGCACGCCGAGCGCCGCGCCCTCCGCGAAAGCCGTCCCGCCCGCCGATCAGCTGAAGCCCGGCGAGCTTGCCGAGGGCACGATCAACGCCTTCGGCCTCAAGCTGCCGCGCACGATGGCGCTCTCCGCGCAGTTCCCCGACGCCTTCTTCGCCCGGGGCAGCCTGCGCGCCGAGGACGTGACGGCGTACGTGAAGGAGCGCTTGGTCGCCGAGCGCGTCGAGGCGAGCCCCCTGAAGACGGTGTTCCACGGCGCGACGGTGAAGTCCGCGCCCCCGCCCGCGCGTGTCCTCCGCATCGAAGTCCTCGCGCGGGGCGATCACACGGAGATCGTCGTACGCGACGTGACCCGGCCCCCCGCGAAGGACGGCTTGACCGAGGAAGAGCGGTGGCGCGAGCTCGGCCTCACGCCGCAGGGACAACCGCTCGATCCCACGAAGCTCGAATGACCGCATCCCCCGCGTGAAACGCGGGCGCGTCATGCGTGCCGGCTACGATCGTGCGTCCGGGCTGAACCACCGCGCACGCCATCGACTTCGCACTGGATTCGGACTACATCGCGCGAGGTGTCGACCATGGATCAAACCCAGGCTCCGCTTCGCAGGACCCCTCTGTACGACGAGCACGTCGCGCTCGGCGGCCGCATCGTGCCCTTCGCAGGGTGGGAGATGCCGGTGCAGTACAAAGGCGTCACGGAGGAGCACCGCGCGGTGCGCTCTGCCGTGGGGATCTTCGACGTCTGCCACATGGGTGAGCTCGTACTCACGGGTGATTACGCCGCGGACGTGGTCAACTACCTCATCACGAACGACGCCAAGCGCCTCATGGACGGGCAGGCGCTCTATACCGTCGCGTGCAACGACGCGGGCACGGTCCTCGACGACCTCATCGTCTACCGCGTCTCGCAGACCAAGTGGCTCATCGTCTGCAACGCCTCGAACCGCGACAAGATGGCTGCGCATTTCCGGGCCGCCGCGGCGAACCACTGTGACTTCGACGATGCCTCCGATCGCACGGGGCTCATCGCGGTGCAGGGCCCGAAGGCCCTCGCGCTCCTCGGGCTCGCAGGCGGCGATGGCCCCGCGCTCGTCGAGCTCCCGAGCTTCCACTTCCGCGACGCCACGCTCGCGAACGTCCCGTGCACGGTGGCGCGCACGGGGTACACGGGCGAGGACGGCGTCGAGATCTTCTGTCCGGCGGACGGCGCGGCCCAGCTCTGGAAGGCGCTCGTCAAGCTCGGCGGCCCGCTCGGCCTCGAACCCGCGGGCCTCGGCGCGCGCGACACGCTTCGCCTCGAGGCGCGCCTTTCGCTCTACGGCAACGAGATCGACGAGACGACGAACCCGCTCGAAGCTGGCCTCGGCTGGGTCGTCAAGCTCGGCAAGGGTGACTTTGTGGGTCGCACGGCGCTCGAGCGCATCAAGGCTGCCGGGCTGACGCGCAAGATGGTCGGCTTCGAGATGGTCGGCCGCGGGATCGCGCGCCACGGCTATCCGCTGCTCGACAAGGTGGGGGTCAAGGTCGGCGTGTGCACGAGCGGCAGCCCTGGCCCCACGGTCGGCAAGAACATCGGGCTCGGCTACGTGCCCACGTCGATGGCCGAGGTGGGCACCGCGATCGAGGTCGACTGCCGCGGCCGCTCGGTCAGCGCCGTCGTGGTGAAGACTCCGTTTTACAAGCGTTCGTCGTAACGAAAGCGTTCGCGCGTAGCAGGGGACAGGAGAGAGGGTTCGTATGAGCAGCGATGATGTGCGATCGGATCGTCGGTACACCAAAGAGCACGAGTGGGCGAAGGAGGAGGACGGCCGCGTGCTCGTGGGCATCACGCAGTACGCCGTGGATCAGCTCGGGGACATCACGCTCGTGAACCTCGACGTGAAGGTCGGCGAGACGATCACCCGGGGGAAGGCCTTCGGCACCATCGAGAGCGTCAAGACGCTGAGTGATCTCTTCGCGCCGGTGAGTGGTCGCGTGGTCGCGATCAACCAGCTCCTGGAAAACGAGCCGGAAAAGGTGAACGAGGATTGTTACGACCTCGCCTGGATGATCGCCCTGGAGCCCTCCGATCGGAGCGAGCTCGATGGCCTGCTCGACGTCGCCACCTATACTGAAGTCTTGAAGACCGCCGGCCACTGACTTCGGCCGCGGCTTCCCCATCTCTCTCCACACCCATGCGATACCTCCCTCATACCCCCGAGGAGATCGCTTCGATGCTGGAGGCCGTTGGCCTGCCGTCGCTCGAGGCGCTCTACGAATCGATCCCCGAACGCGCCCGTTACGGTCGCCCGCTCAATTTGCCGGAGGCCGTCGACGAACCGTCGCTCATGCGCCACCTCGAGGAGCTCGCCCGCAAGAACCGCGCGGCCACGATGCTCTCGTTCCTCGGCGCCGGCGCGTACGAGCATCATTTCCCGCCCGCCGCCGATCAGCTCATCCTGCGCAGCGAGTTCTACACGGCCTACACGCCGTACCAGCCCGAGGTCGCGCAGGGCACGCTCCAGGTCATCTACGAGTTCCAGACCATCGTCAGCGAGATCTTCGGCCTGCCGGTGGCGAATGCGTCGATGTACGACGGCGCGAGCGCCGCGGCCGAGGCCGTGCTCATGGCGCGCAGGCTCGTCGGACGCGAGCACACGGTCATCTCGGCCTGCATCCACCCCGAGTACCTCGAGACGATCGAGACCCACGTCCGCAGCCTCGGGGCCGGCAAGGCATCCCTCACGGTGGTGCCCCTCGGCGCCGACGGCGCGGCCGACATCGACGCGCTCACGGCGGCGATCACGCCCGAGACCGCGTGCGTGTTGGTCGGGTACCCGAACTTCTTCGGCGCCGTCTGCGATCTACGCAAGGTGACCGAGGCCGCGCACGCGAAGGGCGCGCTCGCCATCACGGCGACCCAGGATCCCTACGCGCTCGCGCTCCTCGAATCGCCAGGCGCGCTGGGGGCGGACATCGCCGTGGGTGAGGGCCAGCCTCTTGGTTTGCCGCCGCAGTTCGGCGGCCCCGGCGTCGGGCTTTTTGCGTGCCGCGACGACCGCAAGTTCCTCCAGCAGATCCCCGGCCGCCTCGTCGGCGAGACCGTCGACAAGGATGGAACCCGCGGCTACGTGCTCACGCTGGCCACGCGCGAGCAACACATCCGCCGCGAGCGAGCGACGAGCAACATCTGCACGAACAGCGGCCTCTGCGCGACCGCGATGACGATCAAGATGTGCATGCTCGGCAAGCACGGCTTCCTCGAAGCCGCGCGCCAGTGCCTCGCCAAGACGGAGTATTTGAAGCGCGCGATCGCCGGGCTCGAAGGGTATTCGCTGCCGTACAGCGCGCCCACCTTCAACGAGTTCGTCGTGCGCGTGCGCGGCGGCGACGCGAAGAAGGTCTGCGACACGCTCGTTTCGCGGGACATCATCCCCGGCTACGACCTCGGCCGCGTGGACGCGAAACGAAGCGGCGAGCTGCTCGTCGCCGTCACCGAGCGCCACACGCGCGCGGACCTCGACCGCCTGGTCGCGGCCCTCGGCTCGCTCTGATCAGAAGAAACGCGGTGACGGCCCGAACGAGGCCGTCGCCGCAAAGCGCAGCAGCGACA